>NZ_JADBTF010000206.1:0-34225 GCF_020246295.1 Microcystis sp. M090S1
ATTTTGCCATCAAGACAGCAAAAGTGTTAATCCAATCTAACGATTTGGTAGTCTATGAGGACTTGAAGGTATCTATAGCGGTAAGCGCTTGAGTGAGATACAGACCAAGCTTTGCCTAGCATGGTTTATAGCTCGTGACACTGTACCTCATACGACTGCACACCGCTATAATATGGTGAAAAATCCTAAGCTTGCTAAATCTACTTCAGATGCGAGTTGGTCAATGTTCACCGATTGGCTAGACTACTTTGGGAAAATACACGGAAAGTTTGTGGTAGCGGTGAACCCACAATATACTAGCCAACAATGTTCTAGTTGTGGTAATATCGTCAAGAAAACATTATCTGTAAGAACTCATGTTTGTTCTTGTGGGTGTGTCTTGGATAGAGACGAAAACGCCGCTATAAACATCCTCGCACGGGCAAATACTGTCGGGCGGACAGAAATTCAAGCCCTCAGACAGACTACCCACTGTCTATTAAGTGAAAGCTTAGTAGATAAGGTAACTGGATGAACAGGGAATCCCGAAGCGCTTGAGTGCGATGGGAGCGTCAATTAGGCAAGAAAATTTAGAAAGAAGATAGGAGATAAATAGCCTTAAAATTAATTAGCAGGAGGAAATATTACCAGTTAAAGGTTCGCTGCTATGAAATTCCGTCAATTGATACAGGCCACAGAAAACAAATACAATCGGCTGCTGGCAAATCTGCTCTCGCTCTACATTATTTATCCGTTTTTAGTATATCTACCCCTGGGAGATTGGCTGATTTTCTTTTTCTTCTCCCTCTCTCTGATCATCGCCGTCTATCAGATCGATCGAAGTAAATTGGCTTTAAGATTTAATATCGGTCTGTTTTTGATTGCCCTCCTCCTGCGAGCATTCAGCACGATTATCCCTATTTATAGCGATTTCAACCGTTGGTTCGAGCTATCTAGTACGTTAATTTTTCTAGCTTTTATTGGTTTATGTGTGTACTCGATTTTACTAGAATTAATTCCTGCCGAACAGGTAACATCCGATATCATCAAAGGGGGAATTTGTGTCTATTTTCTACTAGGATTTTTCTGGGCGGCCGCTTATAATATTGTCCAGATTTTCGACTCCGATTCCTTTAGCTCCGCCGCTAAAACCGTCAACCAAGCGGATCTACTTCATTTCAGCTTTACTACCTTGGCCACGGTTGGTTACGGTGATATAGTTCCTGCCAGTAAAGTCGCTAGAGTTCTAGCCAATTTAGAAGGAATGACTGGAGTTCTCTATCCCGCCGTTTTTATCGCTCGTTTAGTCAGTTTACACAATGGTCGTTAACCAAAACAATTGATCGCCTTGGGGGAATATTAGATGATTATGCGTCGCTTTATGCCGATTCTTTCTTTACTTTTGCCTTGGGTCACTGCCGCAGGAGTCTTGGCGGAAATACCGACTCTATCCCAGGAAATCCGCCCAAAAACGGCGGAACAGGTGATCGAGCAACTCTGTGCTAATTTAACCAAACAGCGATCGTTCACCGTCAATATGGATGTCACCTATGACGATGTACTCGACTCTGGGGCAAAAGTTCAGTACAGTGCCTATCAAAACATCTGGGTAGAGAAACCCGATCGCCTGCGCTCGGACTACACTGGGGATGAACGAGTTACCCGCTTTTTTTACGATGGTAAAACCTTCACCCTTGCGGATCTGGAACGGGATCTATACGTCACGAAACCGGCACCGAATACTCTAGATGAAGCCTTAGACCAAGTAGAGCAAAGGTACGGGATCAGCATTCCCATGTCAAATCTAGCGGCGAACGATCCCTGTGCAGATCTAATGGCCGATGTCAAGCAAATTATTTTTATCGGCAACGACATGGTCAACCGCGAACCGATGTATCATCTGCTGCTGATCGGTAGCGATCGCGATTATCAAATCTGGGTCACGCAGGATGCCACCCCCCTACTGAGGAAAGCGATTATCACCTATAAAACTCTACCCGGTTCACCCCAGTACACGGCAATATTATCCGACTGGAATTTTAATCCCAGTACCTCCGCCGATACTTTCACTTTCCAACCGGGATCAGAGTCGATCCCTATCGAACTTTTACCCCCTAGGGATAATCAATCCCAGCAGTAAACCCTGTTCATAAAATGCGATCGCTTGTCGGTATTCCCCTAAATCAGCGTTTTGATATACTTTGAATATCTAACGAATTCGAGGTGGGATAATGAAGTCGCAGATTGGACGCTGGGGTAATTCTTTAGCGATTCGGATTCCCAAGTATGCGGTGGAAGCACTAAACCTCAATCCCAATGACGTTGTTGAATGTTCTGTGGAAAACGGAAAGCTAGTAATTGAGCTAATTCAAGCCTTGCCTGAGTTAAGCCTAGAAGAACTACTGGCTGAGGTTGTTGAATCACCGGAGCCGGAAGTGGATTGGGGACGGCCAATGGGAGAGGAGGTTTGGTGACATACATTCCAGAACGTGGAGATTTCGTGCGGTTGAGCTTCGACCCACAAATTGGGCATGAGCAAATGGGTAATCGTCCAGCACTGGTGGTAAGCCATATTGATTTTAATCGCAAGATTGGTTTTGCCTTTGTCTGCCCGGTGAGCAATACGCAACGCCAGAACCCTTTCTACGTCAAGATTCCAGATGGAGAGGCGGTGACAGGAGTTATCATGGTAGAGCAACTGCGATCGTTGGACTTCCGAGCGAGAAAAGCGAGCTTTATCGGCAAGTGTCCAGAACAGTTGCTCCGGGATGTTCTCAGAAGAATTAAGCCGATTCTGTTCTGACAGGGACATTCTCAAAAGCCTTACTCTATCCGAACCCAACCCAGATTTATCATAGAAAATGTTCCCGCCAGAGTTTGTGTAGAAACAGGAGAGCGTTTTTTTGCACCAGAAACCGTCGAACGCTTGCAGAAAATAATCTGGGAAGATAAGCAGCCAAGGCGAATAAAAAAATCAAGGAGTCTGGGCTATGAAAAGATCTTTACGTCAAAACTTATGTGTTCTTGCCGCCCTCCTCTTGGGTACAAGTTTACTGGTAACGGATTATGTGGACGCTCGCGGTGGCGGTGGTGGCGGTAGTCGTGGCGGTGGTGGTGGTAGTCGTGGGGGTGGTGGAGCTTCCCCACGGGTCAACCGGAGTAGTGATCTGCAAAACCGGGGGAATTTTAGTAATCGTTCCCAACCTTCCAGAGATTTTTCTGGAAGACAGGGTGAACGGCAAACCGGTCAACAAAACCGTCAAGGGGAACGCACGGAAAGACAGGGTGAACGGCAAACCGGTCAACAAAACCGGCAGGGTGAACGCAGCGAAAGAACCGATACCCGTCAAGGGGAACGCAGCGAAAGACAGGGTGAACGGCAAACCGGTCAACAAAACCGGCAGGGTGAACGCAGCGAAAGAACCGATACCCGTCAAGGGGAACGCAGCGAAAGACAGGGGGAACGGCAGCAGCAGGTTAGCGATCGCCAACAGAACCGTCAGAACTTTATTGACGATAATCGCAACGGTTACTGGCGTGGTGGCGGTTGGTACGGTGGCGGTTATTATGTCCCCCCGGGTTGGGGTTGGGTGGGGTTGACCACTGGCCTAGTCATCGGTTCAGCGATCGCTACTCTCCCCCCCTACTACAATACCGTCTATGTGGGTTCCACTTCCTACATTTACTCGGACGGCATCTATCTTCAACCTAACGGTAGTTCCTACACGGTGGTGGCCCCGCCAATCGGCGCAATTGTCACCTATATCCCAGACGGCTGCACCACAATTACGGCTGACAATACGCTTTATTACAATTGCAGCGGTATTTACTATCGGCCTCTGTTTGAGAATGGTTCCACGGTTTATCAGGTCGTTCGCTTCTAATCGGTTTCTTCTTCATCAATAATTGCCGATCGATCTAATAATAATAAATCTCGCAGGCGATCGGTATCTAATTCGGTTAACCAATTTTCCCCAGCATCTACGGTTTGTTCCGCTAATTGTTTTTTGCTTTCGATCATCTCATTAATGCGTTCCTCTAGGGTTCCCGTACAGATGAATTTATGTACCTGAACATTGCGTTTTTGTCCTATGCGAAAAGCGCGATCGGTGGCTTGATTTTCTACGGCTGGATTCCACCAACGGTCGATATGAAAAACGTGATTAGCGCGGGTTAAATTTAATCCTGTTCCCCCCGCTTTCAGGGAGAGAATAAAAATCTTTGGTCCTTGGGGATCATTTTGAAAGCGCTCGATCATTTCTACCCGATCTTTTGCTTTGGTAGAACCGGAGAGAAATAATATTTCCTCGGCTAATTTTTTCTGGAGATGGGTTTGTAGGAGTTTTCCCCACTCGGCAAATTGTGTAAAAATTAAAGCTCGATCGCCTTCTGCTATCACTTCCTCTACCATGGCTTCTAAACGTAATAATTTTCCCGATCTTTGACTGGTTTCTAAACTATTTTCTTTCAAAAAATGGGCGGGATGATTACAAATTTGTTTTAGTTGCATTAGCAAGGTTAAAATTAATCCATGTTTCTGAATTCCTTGAATTTCTTCAATTTTCTGGAGCGTTGTCTCGACTAATTGTTGATAAAGTTGTCCCTGTTCTTTCGATAAACCACAAAAAATATTCATTTCCTGTTTTTCTGGTAAATCTTCAATAATATTTTTATCGGTTTTTAATCTCCGTAAAATAAAGGGACGGACAAGGGAACGTAAATTATGCAGGGATTCTCGATCGCCGTATTTTTCAATGGGAAGGGCAAAACGGCGCTGAAAAAAGGCTTGAGTTCCTAAAAAATTGGGATTGAGAAAATCCAAAATTGACCACAATTCCGTCAGGCGATTTTCTACGGGAGTTCCCGTTAAGGCAATCCGAAATCCTGCGGGTATTTTTCGCACTGCTTGGGATTGTTTAGCCGTAGAGTTTTTAATATTTTGAGCTTCATCTAAAACTAAACCTTGCCATTGTACTGCTTCTAAAGTGGACAGATCGCGATAGATTAAAGGATAACTGGTAATAACAACCGATTTATTTTTTACCTCTTGAGCAAAAGCTTTACCTTTTAATCTTTTTTCGCCATGATGCACAAAAACAGCCAGGGTGGGAGCGAATTTTCTTAATTCATGTTCCCAGTTATTGACCACAGAAGTGGGAGCCACCACTAACACGGGATTAACTAACATATCCTGTTCTTTTAATGCTAGTAAAAAAGCGATTAATTGCGGGGTTTTTCCTAAACCCATATCATCGGCTAAACAAGCACCTAAACCCCACTTTTCTAGGAAAGCTAACCAACTAACTCCCTTGATTTGATAGGGACGTAATTCCCCCCGAAATTCCCGCGGTGGGTTGATTAATTGAATCCCTTGATTGTTATTTAAATTATCAATTAATTCCTTTAATGCTCCCTCCGCTTGGAAATTAACTACCGGCAGTTTAGCAATTAGATTATTATCTCCTGAACTCAAGCGCAGGGCATCTTCCACCGAGAGATTAAGGGGAGCGATGGTATTATTTAAAATTGCCTGAGCTGCTTTGACATCCGTAGGTTGTAGGATTAACCATTTGCCTCCCACTTCCACCATTGGCGATTTTTTCTCTAATAACTTATCAAAATCTTTTTTCGATATTTCCTGTTCCCCTACCACTAATTTAAGCTGAAAGTTTAACAAACTGGTTAAACTTAATCTTTCTCCTTTTTTGGGGGTGACGGTGGCAGCAATCCTAATTCCTAATCTTTGTTCATTACTACCGGCAGTTAAACCCGTTGGCAAAATTACCCCTAATCCCTGCTCTTGCAATTGCCAAGCGAGCGAGCGAATAAACTGATAAACTTCGATCGAATCAAGAGAACATTCCTCCGGGTGTCTTTGCTCTAAACTAATTCTAATTGGTTCGTACAATCGCTCCGCTAATCCCAATCCTTTTAAGAGAATTTCCTGGGGATTATTGACAACTCTTTGATAACTATGATAACTTTCTTTACCCTCTAACCAAATCAACTTGGCACTAATGAGAAATTCGGGATCATCTAACGCTTGTAAATAATAGGTGAGTTTCCACACTGTCCCTAGACTGGGAGGTTGTAAACATAAACAGACACGGTATTGATTCTCGATTAATTGGCGATTATTGCCATTAACCAAACTTTCTTGGATAGGAAACACCCAGTTATGATAAGCATTTTCTAGACGCTGTAAATTCTTGGCTTCTAAGGCAATCTCATGATGATCACCGCTTAAAGATTGTAGCCATGGTTTTACCATCAATGACGGCGAAATATTAACACTACTATCTATCTTTTGTCGCAAACGAGCATCGACAATATTTTTCAAGCAATCGAGAATAATTGTTTGTGGTTCGCTATTTTCTTGATAGGCAAGACAGACCGGGGGGATGGTTTGGATAAACTTAGCTAAACGAGTGCGATCGATGGTACTATCTAGCAGGGGATACCAGCAACTTTCACCCTGATTTATTCCCGCTAAAAATTTTCCCCTTGCTAATAAATCTAAACTCCAACGGTGCAAATACAGCCAAAATCGTAGATCATTGCCGATAAATTCGGCCTTAGCTAGGGGCAATTTCTCCCATAACCGCACTATCATCCCCGCAGAAAAAGTTAATCCCGATACCTGCCATGGTTGCCAAGACAAGGATTTAGCTGTGGGTTCGAGAATTTGCCCCGACAGCAGCGGTAAAAAATATTTTTTCCTTGGGGGAGAATAACTAGGTAAACTGAGCTTGATTGATTCTGGAGAATAGCGGTCAAGCTGAGGAGAAAATTTCTCGATAAATTGGGCTAATGCCCCGGATTCTAGACAAAAAGGATGATTTTCTCTCGTTTCACTTAATTCCTTCCCTTGCCACTGTTCACCCCAAAGAAAAAAAACACTATCTTGCGAACGAATCAGCCAATTACCGTGTAGAGTAGTCATTATGAAATAGGGAAATTCCTCTAAAAAACCTGCTGTTGAAAAGGCAAAAAATCTCGATTTTGTCGCTTCTTCTGACCTTAAGAGCCTCTAATCTTCTATTTTAGTGGACAAGGGCTGATTTCTCAAGCAGAATCTAGTTAAGCGATTAGCCCCGATCGAATGGTTATTATCAGTAATAATAAATAGAGTTATTTTTAAACTATGTACAAATTGATCGCCCTCACCCTCGTCCTCAGTCTTCCCCTTAACTTGTCCCTAGTTGGTCAGACGGAAGATTTAAACCATCTACAGCAATTATTATCCACCCGAAAATGTCCCCAATGCGATCTGAGCGGTTCGGGGTTAGTGCAATCGAATCTAGTCGGGGCAAAATTAAATGGGGCCAATCTCGTCGGGGCCAATCTTAGTCAAGCTAATTTAAGTGGGGCGGATCTGAGTGGCGCAAATTTAACCGGCGCCTCTCTTTTTGGTGCTAATCTCACTGGAGCGAACTTAACCGGGGCAATCTTGACGGGTGCGGATTTAAGAGGCACTTATCTCAATAATGCTAACCTCGACAACACCAAACTAGACACTGCCTATGTACAGGGTGCGGTGGGAATTCCCAGTAGTGCCGGTACTCCTGAACTATTCTACGGCCTAGGAATGGTGGAAGGAAAACAGGGACGCACCAGCGCCGCTATAGAAAATTTTAATAAGGCCTTGACAATTAACTCGGAATATGCTCCAGCCTATCTGGCCCGGGCCATGGCTCACTATCGTCTGGGACAAAATGCTCTAGCGGCCCAGGACGCTCAAATGGCTTCGACTCTCTTTGAACGGCAAGGTAACACCCCCGGTTACGAAGCGGCAGAGAATTTTATTAAAGGCATGGAAATCGCCCTAAAACCGCAAGAACAAGGTGGTGGCAACGCTCAATTAGACCAAATGGTGCAGGGGATTGGTTCTCTGCTCTTACAGTTTGTTTTACCCGCTTTGGGACTGTTTTAATCTTCGTCCGCTGGCTCTTCTAAATGTTCCGACACCGCGTAATAAAGGTCAAGAACATGGTGATCGGCAAGACGATAAAAGACTCTCCGTCCCTGTTTTTGGTATTTAACTAATCTTAAGGCTCTTAGGGTTCTTAACTGGTGGGATACGGCCGATTCACTCATCCCTAAATCGTCGGCTAAGTCACAAACACATAATTCTCGTTTGGCTAAAAGCGATAGAATTCTTAGGCGGTTGGCATCCCCCAAAAGGCTGAAAAATTCGGCCATTTTTTGGGCTTTTTCTAGTTCTAATCCCTGCAAGTTCTGGAATTTCCCCTCTTGGTGATGGGATTCCCCACAAACCGGTGCTATTTTCTCTAGGGCCATGTTTTTTCCTGATCGGTTATTAAGGGAAAGTTGAGAAAGGGAGGTATCGATCGAATCTTCAATGCCGATACTTGTCCCTTTCTTCCCAATAACTAAATTTAAACGCAACCACAGCCCTTGTGTCCACAGCCTTTCTCGTTCTCGTTAACGTGACCATTGGCACAAGCTTGGGAACAGTAGTATTGATCGTTTTCTTTGATGGCATCGGCGATCGATACTACACACAAACAGGATTTACAAGCACATTTCATCATGGTGACAGCGATCATGGTTACTACCTCTGAACTTCTTTACTGACTTTAGTATAACATCTGAACAGATGTTCATGGATTGAATAAAGTTAAATTTTTCTAAAACTCAGACGGGTGGGAAGTTCTCCTTGATCAGTGATCAGATTTGAGTTTTCAGTTTGCATATAGAGCTTTTCACGTTACTGAGGTATCGACAAGTTTTGCCAACAAAGAGTTTAACCCCCTTGCCCATGCCTCATTCTGATGAAAACTGCTATATATAGTCTAAGGTAGAAAAAAGTTAAATACTGACTAAACCGCCCAATCATAACAACTTAGGCGACAAATTCTGATGTTATTAGCATTAAAACAACTAACTGTTACCCCAGGCGACCGCCTGTTGTTAACTTCACTCACTTGGCAAGATTATGAAAAAATTCTTGACGAATTGGGAGAGCGACGGTCAATTCGTCTATCTTATAGTCAGGGAACTTTAGAAGCAATGACTCCTCTTTTTATTCATGAAAATACCAAAGTTTTAATCGGGGATTTGGTTAAAGTTCTCCTGGATGAATTAGAGTTAGACTATGAACCCGCCGGATCGACAACTTTTAAAAATCAGCAAATGGATCAAGGAATAGAACCAGATGAGTCTTTTTATATCGAAAATTGTAATGCTATTCGGGGAAAAACGCGACTTGATCTGGCTATTGATCCCCCTCCCGATTTAGCCATTGAAATTGATATTACTAAGCGAACCCGATTTAATAATTATGAGCGATTGGGTGTTCCTGAATTGTGGCGATATAATGGAGAGAGACTGGAAATCAATGTTTTGCAAGGATCAGAATATGTTGAATCTTGCCAAAGCCGACTATTTCCTCAATTTAATCTAATAGAAAAAATTCCAGAAACGCTACAAAATAGTCAAAAAATAGGTAGTGCAATGGCATTAAAACAATTCCGAATTTGGGTCAAGCAAAAGCTTAATCCCTGACTTTAAATGGACAACCAATTCAGGGAACTGAGGTTTCCTACTGTCTTTTTACTGTTTACTGTTTACTGTTCACTGATTACTGTGTTTAGACGCGGAACAGCCTACCAGCGATCGCCAGCCTCATAAATTGCTAAACGTCCGACACCTAGATATAATCCGGGAGAATTCTCCCCGGGGGGATAAGCAGTAATTCCAAACTGATAGACACCACCATAATCGGGATTTCGTACTGGTTTCAGACCGATGGAAACGGTATTACCGGGGGGGACAGGAGGATCAAAAATGACCGTAATCGTCTGAGTATTGGGGTCAAAAGTAGTGGATTTTAGGGTTAATTTTTCGCCTCGCTGATTGCGATCGCCAAGAAAAGCAAAGGTTTGATCGAGAAGAAAAGCAATAGTTTGAATATTAGGCTGCTGTTGTATGGTTACTTTACCCAAGGGCGCCCCGAGAGACGGCGGTAGAGCGATGGTAAGATAGTATTTTGCCCCCCAAGTACGCACGGATTGGAAAGTAGCGAAGAAATTAACTAGAGTGGGAGAACTCTCAAAAAATACTCTGCCATCGGGAAATTGTCCTGCGAGAGACACAGAAGCATCAAAAGCGAGTATAGCAATCAAAGCGAGTTTAGATAGACTTTCAGTCTGTTTTAAAGGCAAAAAAGGAATTTTCAAGGTAAAAGCTACTATAAAATATTGATTGTCAAGGGCAATTATACCAAATTCACTTAACCCTAAACCGCTGCCATTATCAGTGATCAGTGATCAGTGATCAGCTGTTTTCTCCCCACTCCCCCACTCCCCCACACCCCACACCCCACACCCCACTTCATAATTCCCCACCCCCCAACTTGCAATGTATCTAGAACACCTGCACCTTCACAGTTTTAGAAATTATGCCGAACAGTTGCTAAAATTCGAGTCCAAAAAAACAATATTATTGGGCAATAATGCTCAGGGAAAATCCAATTTACTAGAAGCGATCGAACTTTTGGCCACTCTCAAGAGCCATCGAGTCAGCAAGGATCGGGATCTGGTGCTAGAATCGGACTCGGAGGCGAGAATTTTTGCTAGGGTTAATCGTCTTTATGGAGCATCAGAATTAAGTTTAATTCTCCGTTCTTCCGGTCGTCGCACCGTGATCCGTGACCGTCAACCCCTGCGCCGTCATCTCGATTTTTTGGGCGTGATTAATGCGGTACAATTTTCTAGTCTCGATCTGGATTTAGTGCGCGGTGGTCCGGAAGCTCGCCGAGATTGGTTAGATACTTTATTAATTCAATTAGAACCCCTATACGTTCATATTTTACAGCAATATAATCAGGTTTTACGACAAAGAAATGCCCTCTTAAAAGAGATTCGTAAACAGGAATTAGAGGGAAAAGTTTATGCAGATTTATCCCAACTAAAACTCTGGGATTTACAACTAGCAGAAACTGGTTCAAGAGTAACGAGAAGAAGGGCGCGAGTCCTGCAAAGATTAATTCCTTTAGCCCAAAAATGGCACGAAAGTATTAGCGGAAAAACCGAATTTTTAGAATTACAATATATTCCCAATGTGCCTTGGGTAGAAGATGATGTCAATGGGGTACAAAGGGCTTTTTTAGATAAGATTGAAACCCGTCGTTTGGCAGAGAAACAACTAGGGACATCGGTAGTCGGTCCCCACCGGGATGAAGTGGATTTTTTAATTAACCAAAACCCCGCTAAATCCTACGGTTCCCAAGGACAACAAAGGACCTTAGTTTTAGCCTTGAAATTAGCGGAATTACAGTTATTAGAGCAGATTATCGGGGAACCTCCCCTACTACTCCTCGATGATGTTTTAGCGGAATTAGATATCGAACGACAAAATCAATTATTAGATGCGATCGAAGACCGTTTTCAAACTTTAATTACCACCACTCATCTCAGTTCTTTTGAGTCCCGTTGGTTGCAATCTTCCCAAGTATTTTCTGTCAAAAAGGGACATATTTTTTATTAGCCTATAGCCACCAGCCTTCAGCCATATTCAGTTATCAGTTATCAGGTTTTTCTCCCTATCTTTCCACTCTCTAGTCACCTCAGCAGTCTAGCATAAAGCGACTTGTTCGGTAAAAAGAAACAAAACCCTTAGTCCCCAATTCTGCCAGTTACTAGAGGAAAAGGCTTCTGCTAATCAGTTTGAGGGGGTTTAGGTCATCCATTGCTGTCAATCCTGGTCTTCCTGATTGCTGGCTAAATTATTGCCGTTAGAAAGTCGGTATAGCTCCTTAACCGATTGGCGGGAAAGGACGATAATTGTGAAGACCCCGAGAATGGTACCCAACGGGATGAATAAGCAGAGGATGCAAGCTATCACAAAAGAAAACCAGTATTTCTCGTGGCGGCTGAGAAATCTACCCGAAAGAATCGTAGAAATCGCTAAAGCTGCTCCTAGCAGTGTTATTGTTAAACCTTTTAGAAAGTCTAATAGAACTCGGATGGGTAACTCTTCCGACGGCATTGGGTATGGTTGAGGGAAAGCCATTATAAAAAATTGAAGCAAGAAAAGGCAAGAGAAAAAAAGAATTAAAAAAAGAGGGCCAGCACCAATTATTCCTCCCACAATGTAGTGAGATATTGACAATAATCTTAGGTATTGTCTGTCATTATTTCTGTTCATATAGGTAATTAATCATAGAAATCTACACAACATCATATCGAAGCTGAAAATTTTTTTGGTCAGGGAATTTACTGGAATAGAAATGATTTTAATTCTCCCATAGTTTCTCGATAAAACTGAATTAGCAACGAATATATCCACTTCAGCTATCGAACTATTTTTATTAGTATAGATGAGAAAAGCAGACCGTGATTGGGTTGTCGCTTTTGGGGATATCTCGTGTAGTCATCCTGATATCAACTCCCTTCCCAAGCTTTAGGGAATTCTGATTGACTCGATTCCCACTAACGATGTGTCCGGTAAAACCTAGCTTATTTTGCTCCTTGTCTGTACACACCCATAATAACAAAACAGGCTGCAGGCCTGTTTCACTGTTAGATTAAGAATAATTAATCCTACCTAATCTCGCGGACTACCGGCTTACCGTCGATAATTTCACCGACGAGAATCAGATCAGCAACCCCGACAAATAAACCATTTTCTAAAACCCCCGGTATATTATTAATAGTTCTTTCCAAATCAGCCGGATCATCGATACTATCAAATTTAACATCGATAACTAAATTGCCTTGATCTGTCACCACGGGGCCAGCTTTTTTCACTCCCATGCGGAGAGAAGGTTTACCACCGAGTGCCTCCAATTTTCGCATCACCGGAGTCATGGCCATGGGTAACACTTCCACCGGCAAAAGAAAAGTCGATCCCAACTTGTCCACCAGCTTATTGCCATCCACTACCACGACAAAAATATCGGCGAGACTATCGACAATTTTCTCCTGAGTATGGGCAGCACCGCCACCTTTAATCAGGTTTTTCTGGGGATCCACCTCATCGGCCCCATCGATAGCGATATCCATCTTTGCGATGACATCGAGGGTAGTGAGGGGAATTCCGTACTTCCTAGCCAAAACTTGCGCTTGAAAAGAAGTAGGAACCCCGACAATATTGCTGATTTCCCCGCTTTGCAGTCTAGCGCCCAGATACTCGATCGCGTAGGCCGTCGTTGAACCAGTTCCCAATCCCACGACCGAATTAGATTGAACTAGATTAGCGGCGGCTTTACCGACCTCCTGTTTCATGAGAATGACCGGATCGATTGCTGTCATGATGCACATTCCTAAAAGCGATGTTTTGAACCTCTTAGTTATCGGCTATCCGTTGCCCTCTTGTCAATGCAATTAGGGATTAGTGGCCTGAGCTGCTAACATTTCCTTGAGTTTAGCCAATTCATTGGCCCAACGGGGATCTGGCTGTAAAGCGTCACCATCGCCGGTAACTTTCGGGGTACTACTGCCACCCCGTTCAGCCTTGCGTTTTTTGCCGCTGCCGCCAGCGGATTTGCGCGGTGCTGCCGTCGTCGGTTTCGGAGTCGGTCTTTCGACTTTTTCCGGGGTTTCTACGCTGGCCTCCGGCCCTTCTGCTTCTTCTCCTTCTTCTTTACCTCCCTTGCTCCGGGGGAGAGCTTTCTCGATTTTGATCGGGTTTTCCATAAAGGATTGACCGTTGTATTTTTCGATAAACTGGTCAGCTAGTTCATCGCTAGGGACGGTAACGAAGGCAAAACCGCGACATTTGCCAGTTTTGCGATCTTTGATGACTTTAGTGGTAATCGTATCCCCTTCATCGGCAAAAAGCGCCTGTAATTTTTCGCGCTCGACGGATTCTTTGGGCAAATTACCAACGTATAGACGAACGGACATGATGGATTCCTCCAAGTATAGGGTGATGTAAAAACTTGTGCGACATTCCGTGCCTGTATCCTGATTTTTTTAAGGCAAACAGAGCTAAGGAGGATGTTTCCCAGCGATAAGCTTGTAGTTTCTGCACGATAGCGGCTGTGGCCGTCAATTTTGACTATCCTTAACGATTTCAACGAGAGGGACGGAATCTAGGGGTTACGTTTTTTAGCTGTTAACAGGGCTAATCATGCAACTTACCCGATTTATGTCGCTCTATTCGATTATTACAGAATGTTTACACAATTTGTCAAATATTTTCTCTCGCTCTGGGCTGCCATGGAAAAAAATAAGTATAATTACTTAAGTATTTGTTCACAGTAAGCAAAATTTTATTAAAACTCTTGCTAAATGTATCATTATATGCTTCTTTCCTTTTGGCGGCGGGGTATCCTAGCTAACGGGAGGGAAAAAGCAAAACCCTCTTTACAGATACATTGACACTTTGTCAAGTATTTGTTACATTAGTTAAAAAAGGTGATACCAATCACCCATCTCGCTTGTTATCAACCACTGTCTTCATCGAGGAGGAACACCATGTCTCAACCGATCGAACTTTCCTTAGAACAACAGTTCAACATTCGTTCTTTTCAGACTCAGGTAGAAAAAATGAGTCAGGAGCAAGCGCAGGATTTCCTGATCAAGCTCTACGAACAAATGATGGTCAGAGAAAATATGTATAAAGCTTTTCTCAAACACCAGTGGGGTCTAGATTCTAATCCCTGGGCCCCCCAATAACTCATTTCACCCCTGCGGGCGACCTCTTTCTCCGGCTGGGTTTCTGCGGAAACGAGCTAGGGATGCGGGGCGCATTTCTTCACCTTTTTAGTTATTCTTAGGGAAGGATAACCGAATTGCTAGGGGTTAATTTATGTTCGAGCGCGCTTTGATCTGTACAGATCTTTTCGATGGTCTCCATCGTCTTGTCCATTGTGTGCCACACTTAGCCCTGAGCGGCTTAAAACAAGTTATCTTCCTCCACAGTATTCCAGTTTGGGAACAACCCACCCTAGCTGCCGTAGATCAAGCGAAAATTGACGCAGCCAAAGAAAAATTATCCCCAGCTTTAGCAAATATTCCCGCAGGTATGACAGTTATTGTCGAAATCTCTAACCGTCGTCCCGTGGATGCCGTGCGGGAAATCCTCGCTAATCACTCTATCGACGTGATTTTGATGGGAAATCCCATGCGCGGTGCTGTCCAAGAAAAATTATTCGGTAGTACCAGTTTAGCGATCGCAGGTATTACCGATATTCCGCTGCTGATTTTCCGACCGCAATTATTATCAGTTTATACTCGCGATGAATTGGCCCTGCGCTGTCAGCATCTCTGGAAACATTTATTAATTCCCTACGATGGCAGTCCCGACGCGATTTATCTAATTGAACAGATGGAAAAATACGCCCAAACCCGCGCCCCCGGCTCTTTTGAGCGATGTCTTCTCCTCCGGGTAGTGGAAAATATCAGTCGCGATCCCGGTGTCACCGAATACCGTTTAAATGATGCCCGTCGGGAATTAGAATCGGTGCAAGCGCGACTAGAAAAACTCGGTTTGCAAGTACAGAGCGAAGTGCGACAAGGAACACCTGTATTAGAAGTTTTGACGGCAGCAGAAGAAGATGATATCAGTGCGATCGCAGTGGCTACCTGCCATCGTTCCAATATGTTGGAATGGTTAGCCGTGCGTCGGATTAATGAAGATATTCTTCATCAACTGTGGTTCCCCTTATTATTTTTCTCCCCGAAGGGATAGGCTAGAAAAAAGCTCTCTTGGGGATAAACCACAGAGGCACAAAGGACACAGAGAGGAAGACAGATTCGATCGCTAAAATCTATCACACAAAAGACAAGAGAGCCGCAAAAATTTGGGAGAAATTAACTTAAGTAAGTAGTTATAATTAAATTAAAAATAGATTTTGCCTCTGATCCCCCCTGCCCCCCTTAATAAGGGGGGTGCCGATAGGCGGGGGGATCCCCCCTGCCCCCCTTAATAAGGGGGGTGTCTGACAACTTTTAACAACTACCTACTTAACTGCTCAATTAATCCGACAACTTTAGCCTTAATTTCATCGCGAACTCGGCGAAAAGTTTCCATGGGTTGACCATCGGGATCATCAATTAACCAATCCTCGAAAATTTCCTGTAAAACCCATCCTTCCGGCAGATTGACACCGCAACCACATAGGGATATAACGGCATCGTAATCTTCGGGATTAAAATCCCTAATTGATTTAGAAGTTTGGTCAGTAATATCGATACCAATTTCCCCCATAACTTCGATTGCTCCGGGGTGAACTTTAGCCGCTTCTAATCCGGAACTTGTGACGGCAATTTTACCCGCGCCTAAAGTTTTAGCGAAACCTTCGGCGATTTGGGAACGACAGGAATTTTTTCTACAGGCAAACATGACTTTTTTCACAATTTTAACTCCTAGAAATTTAATTAGGGGATAGGGAAATAGGGAAATGGGGAAATAGGGAAATGGGGGGATAGGGAAATTAGGGGATAGGGAAATAGGGAAATAGGGAAATAGGGAAATAGGGATGAAGAAACATCTTCCCCAACACCCAACCCCTAACACCGTTTTTTCTCTTTTTCCTTCCTTTCACTATAGCGATCAGTCAGATAATCTACCTGATCTCGCAGGAGAATGGTAAACTTATAAAGTTCCTCCATCACATCAATAACTCGATCTCGATAGGGGGAATCTTTCATCGTGCCATCCTCGTTAAACTCCTGATAAGCTTTAGCCACCGAAGATTGATTAGGAATAGTAAACATTCGCATCCAACGACCAAGAATTCGCAGAGTGTTAACCGCATTAAAAGATTGGGAACCTCCGCTTACTTGCATGACTGCTAAAGTGCGGCCTTGAGTGGGACGAATCGCACCAATACTTAAGGGAATCCAATCAATTTGGTTTTTGATAATGCCGCTAATATTGCCGTGAAGTTCGGGAGATGACCAGACTTGACCCTCGGACCATTGACTTAATTCTCGTAATTCCTGTACTTTGGCATGAGTATCGGGAACACTGCCATAAATCGGCAATTCACGGGGATCAAAAAAGCGCACTTCTGCCCCAAATTCAGTGATAATTCTGGCCGCTTCTTCTGCTAATAAACGACTGTAGGAACGTTCCCGCAAAGAGCCATACAGAAAAAGAATTCTCGGTTTGTGAGTCGATTGGATCATGGTGAATAATTATTTGTAAGAACTCAAGCAACGAGGATCGAGAAGGGTGGCTTTTTCTGGATCTCTGGGAAACCAAAAGGCGGTTTTTTTACAGAATTCTACCAACATTAACATCACAGGTACTTCAATCAATACCCCCACTACTGTCGCTAAAGCAGCCCCCGAATTCAATCCGAATAACATCACCGCAGTGGCGATCGCTACCTCAAAATGATTACTAGCACCAATTAAAGCAGCGGGAGCCGCATCTTCGTAAACTAAATTGAGTTTGAGAGCGGCCACATAACTAAGAAAAAAAATCAGATTAGTTTGAATAAAGAGGGGAATAGCAATCAGGAAAATATGCAGGGGATTACTAACAATTAAATCGCCTTTGAAAGCAAAGAGGAGGATTAAGGTTAACAATAAGGCAGTGATTGCCACAGGACTGAGATAGTGAAGAAAACGCGATTCAAACCAGACCCGTCCTTTATGTTTAAAAATCCAGTGACGGCTATAGATACCAGCAATAAGCGGTAAACCAACGTAGATTAACACAGAAAAAACAATGGTCTGCCAAGGGACTACAAAATTATTAGCTGCCAGTAACCATTTACCTAGAGGAGCGTAGAGAAAAAGCATCGCTAGGGAATTGACTGCTACCATAATTAGGGTATGACCCTGGTTACTGTAGGAAAGATAGCCCCACATCAAGACCATGGCCGTACAGGGAGCAATTCCTAGTAAAATAGCTCCAGCAGTGTAGGAACTAGCTAAACTTACCGTCTGTCCTCGGATAATCTCCGTTTGACTCAACCAAGGCAGAAACAGCCAGCCGAGAAAAAATTGAGCCAGCGCCACCATGGTAAAGGGTTTGATCAGCCAATTAACCACTAAAGTTAAAATAACTGGTTTGGGAGTACGGGCAGCCCGAAGAGCTTGAGAAAAGTCGATCTTAACCATGATCGGATACATCATGAAGAAAAGACAGATGGCGATCGGAATAGAAACGTTATAGATACTCATGGCATCTAAAGTCCGCGCTACGTCCGGAAATGACCGACCGAGGGCAATTCCCGCCAAAATACAGAAAATAACCCAAAGGGTAAGATATTTTTCAAAAACACTAAGGCTACCACCAGCTTTGGCGGCTTTAGGATTGATTTGATTAGTCATCGCACAAAGGTGGAAAGGGAATAATGGGAGATTGGGCAACCCACCTTTATTATTTCAAAAAAAGTTGATATGTCAAGAGGAAAAGCCAGTCATAAAGCTTTAATATTTCTAAAAATCTTGATTGGTTACTGATTTTCCTCGCAGAAACGAGCGGGGACGAGGGAACTAAAACGACGATATTCCGATAGATATTCTTCTAGGAGAAGAAATTGAGATAGATTCAGGCTGTAGTAGATCCAACGACCCTCTTGACGACTGCGGACTAAATTGGCTTCTTTTAGCGTTTTTAGGTGAAAAGATAATTTAGATTGGGCGATATCGAGATGATCGCGCAATTCACAGACGCATAATTCCTGATGTCGCAACAGTTGGAGGATTTGCAGTCGCAGGGGATCCGAGAGTGCCTGAAAACCAGTATAAATCTGGGTTAACGAGTCGGGAGATGTGGTCAGAGAGTTGAACATTGAGATGGTCCCTCGGTGGGAAGGAAATAGGAAAGCGGGAAAATTCAGAATTGCAACAAAACTTTATGTATTTTTGTATCGAATCAGGAAAACCAGCGAATCATCCCCTGTATGATAGACAATGGTTTTGACCAGAGACAATGGTTTTGACCAGATTAGCCTTTTAAATCATTGTAAACAGGTTAGGAGACATCATGGAATTATTTGCGGCTCTCAATTTAGAACCCATTTTTCAACTCACCTTCGTGGCGCTAATCATGTTAGCTGGCCCCTTTGTCATTTTCCTACTAGCTTTTCGTGGTGGCGACCTATAAAAACCGCCTCCCACCCATTGTTATTCGTGCTTTTTTTGACTTCTCTCCTCTTTAGGGAGAGATTTTTTGTCTAAAACCCAGTCATCAGTTATCAGTTATCAGTCATCAGTTATCATACTAAATCTGGTTATTAAAAACTGATTATTTATTCCCCCTCGTGCATGAGTGCCTCTCCTTATATGTAGCCTATACTGTATGAATCAGTGTTATATTGGTAGCCAGGATGTGGGAAAAAGGCAAAGAAACGGTACAGACAATGAAGTTTATTCACTGGAAAAAGCAGCAGTTATTGATGATTTTTGTCCTAGGGCTGGCAATTTCAGTCGCGTGGGGGACAATTTTGCCTGTTTTTACTCAAAAGCTTCCTGCACCTAATCCCTGTAACCAACTTAGGGGAAAGATTCAAAATCGGGCAAAACAAGATGCAGAAGCTGACCGGTTGAATTTTTTCAATACTGATAAAAAGAAAAAGACAAGTAGTGATATTTTAAATTTGTATAAAGAGGTAAATTCTCAAGCTTCTTGTTTTCCACAGGATGAATTATGGGATATCTATGAACAACAATATGATATTAATAAATATCCTGCCTGGATACCTGTGCTTGTTATTCTTGTTTTGGGTGGTATTGTGGGGACTGTTATTAGTGATACCTTAAAAAAATGGCTCAATCAGTCTTTAGAAGCGATTAGTAAATGGATTTATAAAACCTTTGCTGGAACACCCTTATTTGAAAATATTGCTCTTAAAAAGTATCGACAAGCATTAATTGATAAATATCAAAAACTTAATATACCTTTTCGTCCTCATCGTCCCCTAGAAATGCGGGAGATTTATGTTTCTTTAAAAGCTTTTAAAGCGAGCGATCGCTCTTTGATTGAAGCAGAAAATGCGGTGCAAAAATACCGCCGCTTAGTGGTTAAAGGTGCGCCTGGTTCGGGGAAGTCGATGTTATTAAAGTATCTAGCACTTTCCTATTCAGAAGGACGATTCAAAAATTTATCGGATCGTCCCGTGCCAATTTTACTAGAATTGAACCGCCTCAATGAGGCTAATTTGACAGTAGAAAAGTTAGAACAACATTTAGTAGCAGCTTGCGATCGCCATAATTTTCCCAAAGCTAATCGTTTCATCTCTCAAGGTTTAAAAGACGGACGTTTGCTGCTGCTTTTAGATGGGTTAGATGAGGTTAGTAGTGGCGTTCGCTCTTCTGTTGTTCGGTGTCTTAAGGACTTTTTAGAATTAGAAAATTATAAAAAATGTCGAGTAATTATTACCTGTCGGACGGCTGTTTATCATAATGAGTTTGTCGATAATACCAAGGAAACTTTAGAGATTGACGAATTTAGTGATCAACAAATGCGCTACTTTTTGCAAGCTTGGAAGTCGGAAATGCCGCCAGAGAAATCAGTAGAACAATTGATTCAAAACTTGCGAGCTAAACCGAAAATTATGGCACTGGCGCGGAATCCCCTACTGTTAACAATCATCGTCTATCTTTATACTGATACTCCCTTCGTTTTACCTCATTCGCGAGCCGAATTTTACACTAAAGCTACTGATGTTTTATTAGAATTGCGCGATCAAGAAAGAAATATTGCTAATCAATATAGTGGTGTCAACAAGCGGCGAGTTCTGCAACATTTAGCACTCTATGCTCAGAATAGCACTAATCGACAACAGCAAGATCGCCGCAGTCTTCTTGATTCTGAAGTATGGGAACAAGTTAAACAAGTCTTACCTTCATTAAATCTAGAGCCTAAAGAGGCTAATTCTATCGTTGATGAAATCGTCAAACGCAGTGGATTATTGCTTCGCATTGATGGCGGACAGCGTTATTATTTTCCTCATCTCACTCTACAAGAATATTTCGTAGCAGCAGCTTTAACAGACAAACAAGATGAATTAATTCAAAAATGGCAAAATGCTTCTAGCGACTGGCTAGAAATTGTCAAGTTATGGTGTGGATTGGCAAACAATAGTACGGATTTAATTACGGCGGTATATCAACAAGATGCACTGACAGCATTTGAATGTCTAGCAGATGCTCAAGAAGTAAAACCAGAAGTTGCTCAGGAGATTATAGATTATTTTAAAACACAATTGAGAACCGATGAATCAATTTGTAGTGCTTTTGGCTCAGTAGCGGCTGATTTTCGTCCTAGAGGGAAAGCATTATTTGATTTTTTAGTTGCTAGTTTAGATAATTCAGACAGCCAAAAAGCAGCGGCTCAAGCCTTATCCGCCACTAATTTGCCTCAAGCAGTAGAAAAATTAGTTATTTACTATGATCCCAATCAACCCCATTTTATAGAAGTGCGAGAAGCCTTAATCAGAATGGGAGGTTTAGCAGTTAATCAACTAGAATCTTTAGCTCGAAAAGGCTCTATAGAAGCAATGGATGATTTAGTTAAAATTGCCATACCAGAAGCGGCTGAGGCACTTGAAAGATTGCAGGAAGATCCGAACTTAAGCGGAAAAGTAAGTTTTCGACTTGCAGCACTGTTGAAGGAGTTAGAAGATAGTCAAGCTGAACGCAATCGCACTCTATCATGAAGGAAAACTAATGCTATTCAGATTCATTCGCCGACTAAAAAATCGAGCCGTTAAACAAAAGCGCCAGCCACAAGAGGTAATCGAAACGGACTTAAGTTGGATTTGGCAACCTTTTGAAAATTCAAGCACTTTGCAGTTCTCTGCTACTGTCAAGAAAGTTGCTGCTGCAATTATTGAAAGCTCTGCTGATGATATTCCTAAAATCACTTTTGAACTCGATCCTCGGTTAGTCATTCCTTTATGTGCGATTCAGTTACCAAATGAAATTAATCTGACTCAATTAAGTTCTTTTAAAAATGAATTGGAATCGGTTTCACTTGAAAATTTAGACAATAAAATAGAGTTTGTTGATCGAGTTTTAAGTAAAATCACTCCAAAGCAGCGTTGGTTATATTTATTTAATAGTCTGACACCTGAATTACAATTTGCCTTACTGTCTCGCTTAATCAACTGCCGCCGCCCCACAAGAAACGACTGGCGCAATCTTTTTAAGAAGATAGAATATCAGTTTAAAAAAAGCCGAGAATATCTAGGAGTGTTAACTGTTGTCTTCTTGCTCTCTCTTGGATCTGTAATTGAAATATTTGCCATTATGCTCAATCAGCAAAAAAGTTGGGTCAGTGGCTTGATGGCAATCACAATTGTTGTTGTGCTGTATTTTTTAATAGTTTTATGGCGAGAAATTATAGCCGAAGAAGATAAATCAGAGCCAACTTTATTGATGCAATTGGGCTTACTGGGACCCTGGACGTTTTGTCAAGAATGGTATCGACTATTCAGAAAAAACCTAGTTTGGGAAGGGGTGACAGCTTTGTATGAGGCTACGGGTGTGGTTGTGGATGTGGCTCTGGTTGTGGTTATGGCTGTGGCTGTGGCTGTGGCTGTGGTTATGGCTGTGGTTGTGGTTGTGTATGCTACATTTGTGGTTATATCTGTGGTGGCTATTTTTCTGGCCGCGCCTCTGAATCTGGATACGGTTGTATTTCTAGCTTTTCGATCTGTGTTTTGGGCGGGGGTTACGGCTGTGGCTGGGGTTATGGCTGTGGCTGGGATTATGGATGAGACTGGGGCTGAGACTGGGGCTGTGGTTGCGGCTGCGGCTGCTGTTGGAGCTATCGGCTCGGGCTTGGCAATTTGGTATCGGGCTAAAGAAAAAACATATGCTGTTGGAGCTATCGGCTCGGGCTTGGGAATTTGGTATCAAGCTAAAGAAAAAACATATTGGCTATGGGTGCGATTCTTGTCGATATTGGCTTTTCCCTGGTTTTGTTGGTTGCCCATTGTATTTGGGTTTACCTCTTTTGCTCTGTATCATCGCCTATCTTGGGAATGGCAATCAATATCCCTATTTTGGCTAGTTATCTTCGGATTTTGTACTGTCCTTTGGGTGCGAGGTAAAGAATTAGAAGAAAAAGCCCGCAACCCCCTCAGAGGCGTTTTAGATGGGCAGTGATAGTCGCCCAAACAGCAATAAACTTGACGATGTTATAGAAATTCTTCTACTGTTGAGATACAGTGAACAGTAAACAATGAAATGATAACTGATAAGGGACTTGCGCTTTGATAATGTGCCTTTTGGGCGAACGCAGTTCGCCCCTACATTGTGGGCAAAATCCGTTACTGTAGGGGCGCAAAGCTTGCGCCCTCCGATCGATTGGGATATTATTCCCACGCAAGTCCCTAAGCTGTTCGTAATTTAAATTGCTTGTTGAGACGAGGCAAAAGGCAAGAGGCAAAAGGCAACAGTAAAGGGATTGGGGGAGGTTCGGCTAATCTAAGAATAAGCGGTTTAAATGCGTCTTAGCTTAACTGTTTACTGTTTACTGTTTACTGAAAAGCCCCCATTGCCACTTCCCCACTTCCCCACTTCCCCACTTCCCAATTCATAATTTATAATTCATAATTCACAATTCCCACTTCCCATCTCCTGACAATCGACTGCTAAGATCGAAGATAGCGATCGATCTCTCGCTCCCACGATACCTGATAAAACTATCTATGATCATTAAAAATAACCCCTATTATCGGGCTGTAATCGGCTTTTGGGTCGCTTTCCTTTTGTTTTGGGGTTTTGGGAGTTTCTCACCCCTTCTTGCCCAAGCGAAAGAGCAATCAGCCGATGTGCAATCGATTACCCCCTACCTTAAGCAATTTCAACAAAAAATTACCGAATTTCGCCTCGATAACGGAATAAAATTCATTATCCTAGAAAATCGCGATGCCCCGGTTATTTCCTTTGTCACCTATGCGGATGTGGGAGGTGCCGATGAACCGGACGGTAAAACAGGAGTTGCCCACTTTTTGGAACATTTAGCCTTTAAAGGCACAAAAACCATCGGTACTACCGATTATCTTAGCGAGAAAAAAGTCCTCGATCGCCTTGAAGCTATAGACAAAGAACTGCAAGCGGCCAAAAAAGCGGGTAAAAGCGCAGAAGTGGCTAAATTAACGGAAGAATTTCAAAAAACTAAGGCAGAGTCCGAGAAATTCGTCCAACGCAACGAATACGGGCAAATCGTCGAAACTCAGGGGGGAGTCGGTTTAAATGCCACCACTTCCAGCGATGCAACTAGCTATTTTTACAGCTTCCCGTCGAATAAATTGGAATTATGGATGTCTTTGGAATCGGAACGATTTTTAGAACCGGTGTTCCAACGGGAATTTTACAAAGAAAAAGACGTAATTCTGGAAGAAAGACGGATGCGGACGGATAATAGCCCCTTGGGTTTATTAATCGAAGCTTTTCTCGATCAAGCTTATACTGTCCATCCCTACAAACGTCCCGTTATCGGCTACGATCGAGATATTCGCAATCTGGAACCCTCAGATATCCAAAACTTTTTCGATAAATTTTATGCTGCCAGTAATTTAACCATAGCTATCGCTGGGGATGTGGACCCAGAACAGGTCAAACAGTTAGCTAAGGTTTATTTTGGTCGTTTTCCCGCTAAACCGAAACCCCCACAGGTGACAGTAGTGGAACCGGACCAAACCAAAACAAAGGAAATTACCCTAAAATTAGCCTCGCAGCCTTGGTATTTAGAAGGATACCATCGTCCCGCCCTCAATCATCCCGATCATGCGGTTTACGAGGTTATCGCCACTTTAATGAGTGAAGGAAGAACTTCGCGACTGTATAAAGCTTTAGTGGAGGACAAACAACTTGCCCTCGCTGCCCAGGGATTTAACGGCTTTCCGGGAGATAAATACCCGAATTTGCTGTTATTCTATGCTCTCAGCGCTCCTAATGTCAGCCTGGAGGAAGTAGCGCAGGGTTTGAATTTGGAGTTGGAAAGATTGAAAAATGAACCGGTTTCGGAACAGGAATTAGAACGGGTTAAAAATCAACTACGGGCAGCCCTATTAAGAGGTCTTGATTCTAACATGGGCATGGCGCGATCCTTGATTGAATACGAGGTAAAAACCGGCGATTGGCGTAATTTATTCGCCCAATTAGATGCTTATAATGCTGTCACGGCAGCTGATATTCAACGGGTGGCTAAAGAAACTTTTACCCCCGAAAATCGCACTATTGGCCGAATTTTACCGAAATAGATAGATGGGGAAATGGGGAAAGTGGGGAAAGTGGGGAAAGTGGGGGAATGGGGGAAGTGGGGAAGTGGGGGAATTTCAACTAAAACCCCATCACCCCCCGCAACGCGCACGCAGTGACCACCCCAACACCCCAACACCCTAAAACCCCAACACCCTAAAACCCTAACACCCTAACACCCAAAACCTAAAATAAATATAATCATGAAAAAACGCTTACAATGGCTAGGTTTAATCCTGATCACCCTGATAGGTGTCCTAGCTTTTCGTTCCCCGGCAATTGCCCAAACCCCGCGACATTTTACCGATTTAACTTTTCCTCCCCTTCCTGAAGTTACAGTTCCCCAATACGAGCGCTATCAACTAGATAATGGTATGGTGGTTTATTTAGTGGAGGATCGGAACCTACCTTTAGTAAGTGGTACGGCGATGATTCGGACAGGAGGGAGATTAGAATCCGGGGAAAAAGTCGGATTAGCCGATATTACTGGAACCGTGCTGCGTAGTGGTGGCACGGAAAAACATCCTTCTAATGTCTTAAATCAATTATTAGAACAAAGAGCAGCCCTAGTAGAAACCTCGATCGATCTTAACGCTGGAACTGCTAGTTTTAGCGCTCTTAGTGAAGATTTAGAAACAGTTTTTAATCTCTTTGCCGAGGTTTTGCGTTCCCCAGCTTTTGAAAGTCAGAGGGTAGAATTAGCCAAAGTTCAGGAAAAAGGGGCGATTGCCCGACGTAATGATGATCCCGATGATATTGCTAGTCGGGAGTTTAAAAAGCTAGTCTATGGTGATAATAGCCCCTACGCTCGTACTGTAGAATATAGCACTTTAGCTAATATTGACCGTCAGGATTTAATCGATTTTTATCGTACCTATGTCCGTCCCGACCAAATAATTTTAGGAATTGTCGGTGATTTTGATTCTCAGTCGATGAAAGCATTAATCAATAAGACTTTTAGTGATTGGAAAAATCCCGCAACTGCCCCTAAAATTGTCACCCCTTCTGCAACCCAAAAAAATCTTCAAGGTGTCTTTGTTGTCAATCAACCCCAATTAACCCAGAGTAGCGTTTTATTAGGTCATCTTGGGGGTCGTTTGGATAGTCCCGACTATCCCGCTTTAACGGTATTAAATGAGATTTTAAGCGGTTTTGGTGGTCGTTTATTTAATGAAGTGCGTTCCCGTCAAGGATTAGCTTATTCTGTCTATGGTATCTGGAATAGTCGTTATGATTATCCCGGTTTATTTATTGCTGGAGGTCAAACTCGCACCGATGCTACCGTGCCTTTTATTAAGGCAATTTTAGGCGAAATCGAGCGACTTCGCAATCAACCCGTTACTGCCAAAGAATTGGAAGATGCTAAAAATGCTATTCTCAATTCTTTTGTTTTTAAGTTTGAGAAACCTGCTCAAAATTTATCGCGATTGATGACCTATGAATACTATGGTTATCCCCAAGATTTTATCTTCCGTTATCAACAAGCGGTAAAAGGGGTGACAATTGCCGATATTCAACGAGTGGCCCAACAATATCTGCAACCGAATCAAATTGTGACTCTAGTAGTGGGTAATGAACAGGAAATTCAACCTCCTTTATCCAGTTTGGGAACCACGGTTAAAACTGTTGATGTCACCATTACACAACTATAAATAAATCTAGGTTGGATGGAGCTAAACTAGGTGAAATCCAACCTAAAAAAATGAGACAAATATAGCACGAGATATGACTTTACAACTCACAATAAATTATCCTGAAAATTTACCCGACTTTCTTCAAAAAACCCGCGAGGAATTCGAGAGAGAAGCAACCTGGGCTATGGTAGTAAAACTCTTTGAGATGAAACGTATTTCATCGGGTATGGCTGCCAATTTATTAGGAGTGGATAGGGTTAATTTTTTAGTGAAATTGACCGATTTTGGCGTAGCGATGATTGACTTAACAGAAGAAGAACTATTATCAGACTTTGAAAATGCCTAAAACTGAACGTATTGTGATTAATACCTCACCTTTAATACTAAATCCGGTTATTAAAAACTGATTATTTATTCTCCGTTTTGCCTCTTGCATGAGTGCCTGTCCTGATATGTAGCCTATACTCAACGGATTTAGTATTACTTCGTGCCAAGCAAGAAGGCTATCCAATTTCAATTAAATTAGCCATAACTCGAATGCAAAATCGAGGCATAAGAATTAGTGCAAGGGTCATTAGTTTCGCTTTAAAACAAGCTGGAGAGTAATAAATAATCGAGTCATTCTCTCAACTAAAGTATTAATTTTTGTGTTAAGTAGCTAGACAATTAAACCCTTTAGAGATAGGGTGATTGTGGCTGAGTTTGCTATTATAGAGTTTTGTAAATAAATATCAAACTCAAGGGTTTTTGAAGATGGTATGTCGCTAAACTGAAAGTATAAAGTACAGAGGTAAAAATACTTATGATGCTACTACAAGATGTTGCGAGAACCTCTAGAGAACAAGCATTAATTCTGTGGTTTGAAGAAGTAGACAGCAAAGATGTAGGATTAGTCGGTGGGAAAAACTCCTCATTAGGCGAAATGATCCAACAATTAACCCCGAAAGGGATTAATGTCCCCACAGGATTCGCCACCACCGCTTACGCTTACCGTCAATTTGTCGAAAAAGCCGGACTAGACGCACAATTAAGACAAATTTTCCAAGATTTAGACGAAAACGATGTCCAAAACTTGCAAGAAAAAGGTAAACAAGCGCGCACATTAATCTTAAATACACCGTTCCCCGATGATTTAAGTCATGCGATCGCTATTGCCTATCGCCGACTCTGTGAACGTTATGGCGATGATCTCTATCATTCCATCGATGTGGCCGTTCGCTCGAGTGCCACTGCCGAAGACTTACCAGAAGCGAGTTTTGCCGGACAACAGGAAACCTACCTCAACGTGCAAGGAGTGAGGGGAGTTTTAGAAGCTTGCCATAAATGTTTTGCCTCTTTATTCACCGATCGCGCTATTTCCTACCGTCATCATAACGGTTTCGATCACTTTGCCGTCGCCCTTTCCGTCGGTGTCCAAAAAATGGTGCGTTCAGATCTAGCCACCTCCGGGGTGATGTTTTCCATCGATACGGAAACAGGGTTCAAAAATGCCGCTTTAATCACGGCAGCCTACGGTTTAGGGGAAAATGTCGTGCAAGGAGCCGTTAACCCCGACGAATATCTGGTTTTTAAACCCACTCTTAAAAACGGTTACAAACCCATCCTCGACAAACGCCTCGGCAGTAAAGCGATCAAGATGATCTACGATGATGGAGGATCGCGTCTAACCAAGAATATCCGAGTTAACAAGCTAGAACAGGATCAATTCTGCATTAATGACCAAGAAATCCTCACTTTAGCCCGTTGGACGACCCAAATCGAGGAACATTACTCGCAAGTGCGCGGAACCTACACCCCCATGGACATCGAATGGGCAAAAGATGGGATCACGGGAGAACTCTTTATCGTTCAGGCGCGTCCAGAAACCGTACAATCGCAAAAAGCCGCTAATATCCTTAAATCCTACGAAATTAAGCAAAGAAGTCAAGTTTTAGCGGTGGGACGGAGTGTAGGTGCGGCAATCGGTCAAGGAAAAGCCAGAGTCATCCTCAGTGTAGATAAAATCAACAACTTTAAACCGGGAGAAGTTCTCGTCACCAATCGCACGGATCCCGACTGGGAACCGATTATGAAACAAGCAAGCGCGATCGTTACTAATCAGGGTGGTCGTACTTGCCATGCCGCTATTATCGCGCGAGAAATGGGCATTCCGGCGATCGTGGGTTGCAATAATGCCACGGAAACGATTAAAACCGGTCAGGAAGTCACCGTTTGCTGTGCGGAGGGGGATGAAGGGAAAGTTTACCTCGGATTGCTACCCTTTGAAATTATTGAAACTCCCCTGGATAATTTGCCCCAAACTCGGACAAAAATCCTGATGAATATCGGTAATCCCGAAAAAGCCTTCGCTTTTGCCGATATTCCTGCCCAAGGGGTCGGTTTAGCACGTCTAGAGTTTATTATCGCTAACCATATTCAGGCCCACCCCAGCGCCTTGCTGAAATTCCACGAATTGGAAGAAGGAGACGTAAAAGACCAAATCGCCGAATTAACCAAACACTACGAGGATAAACCCCAATTTTTCGTCGATAAATTGGCCCGGGGAATTGCCATGATTGCAGCCGCATTCTACCCCAAAGATGTAATTGTGCGGATGTCCGATTTTAAATCCAATGAATACGCTAATTTATTGGGTGGCAAACCCTTTGAACCCAAGGAAGAAAACCCGATGATCGGTTGGCGCGGCGCTTCCCGTTATACTGATCCTAATTATCGCGAGGCTTTCGCTTTGGAATGTCGGGCGCTGAAAATGGTCCGGGAAGAAATGGGATTAACTAATGTGATTCCGATGATTCCTTTCTGTCGTACCCCCGAAGAAGGGATGAGAGTCCTCGAAGAAATGGCGAAAAATGGTCTCGAACGCGGGGTTGATGGTTTGCAAGTTTATGTGATGTGTGAGTTACCAAGTAATGTAATTCTTGCCGACCAATTTGCTCAGGTGTTTGACGGATTTTCGATCGGTTCTAATGATTTGACCCAATTAACCTTAGGATTAGATCGGGATTCTGCCCTAGTTGCCCATCTTTTTGATGAACGGAATGAGGGAGTTAAACGCATGGTGAAAATGGCCATTGAAACCGCTAAAGCCCAAAATCGCAAAATCGGTATCTGTGGTCAAGCTCCCAGTGATTATCCCGAATTTGCTCAATTTTTAGTGGAATTAGGCATCGATTCTATCAGTCTTAATCCTGATTCTGTCCTCAAAACTTTATTGATGGTGGCAGCAGTGGAGCAAGGACAATAGTTTAGTGACAAAGGTGGGCAAGTCCCACCTTTTTTTGTCTTGGTATGTTGACAATATTAATCGAGTCTATTTAATTGCTAATTATTATATATAGCGTTTCCTGTTCGCAAGAGGTACATTATCGATGTTGAAAAGCTTAATCAGCAAAGGTTTAACTGTGCCACACAGGTGTGAGAACCGTTATATCATCAGTTTAATCATAGAAATGGTAAGGGAGGTTGAAAACCCTCGATAAATGGCTTTTGTATAATAACTTTTTTGGGATAATTGGGAGAAAAATTAACCTCTTGTGGAACTTTATCAATTAATTTTTGATCTACGGTATCAAAATAATCAAGCTTCATCCTAATCGCTGTAGCGAGATGTAGTGCATCAAAGGGTTGTAGTTGATAACTCCTAATCAGATAACGATTGATTTCCGATGTCTCTCGTTCAAATCCTACTAACTTTATCCATTCATTAGAAAATAGGTTGTTAATAATATTTTCCTGCTCTAAATCAGATAAATCTCGTTTCGCTTTTAGAGATTTAATATAAACAACTTCAGCCATGGTAAAAGCCGATGTATAGAGTTCAATATATCCCTGTTCTGCTGCCAGTAAAATATTCTTACATTGTTCATAATACTGGGGTTCTTCATTGAAAAAACTGATAAAGATTCCCGAATCACAATAATGTTTTTTGATATAGCGGTAAGCGCTTGAGTGAGATACAGACCAAGCTTTGCCTAGCATGGTTTATAGCTCGTGACACTGTACCTCATACGACTGCACACCGCTATAGACTTTTTTTTCAAGACTAACCTCTAATTGAATTGATAATATTAGACAGGGAAGAGGCAGCAGATTTTTCAGGAAAAACTTTCATTTCTTGCACTTGAATATTGATTTTTTCTCCATGCAAATACTGCCGAATTAACCCAAAAACATAAACTCTTTTTCCTAAAGCTTCTCTAGCTTGTTCAAAAAGTTCTTCAGGAAAAAAACATTTAATAATTTTGTTATCAGTTAGGCTACGAATCCCCATCTTTTGACGATTGGCAATATTAATAGATACTAACTGCCCTTCAATAGAGCCATAAATACTGTAAAAATTTTGAGTAATTTCATCTACATTAGCCGCTATATTTTTAGTAACATAAAACCTCCAATTTTCCGTAGAAAACTCGATATCAGCAAAATCATTTGGATCGATTAATTCGCTAAACTTCTTGACATTATACAGGGCTTTATTGTTGAAGTACAAGGGACGTTGAGGTTTTTCCTTAATCAATTCTTCTAAACTATCTCTAAAAACATTGATAATTCTTTGAGGACGCTCAGTTTCCACCTGTTCATCAAGGATATTTGCTTCGGCTGTCATAATAATACTTCCTTGTTGAACTTCCGTAATTGCCCACTCTACTCCCACCTCTCCCGTATCTGATATTTCTTGATCAATTTCCGTCAGGATTATAGAAAAACTCTCTAAAAGTTTTTGGAATTTCACCATAGGAAAATAAGGACCATCAACCTTGAGAGTCAATCTCGCCCTTGATAATCTAGTGGATGAGTAGTCGTTAACTGTAATTTCGTTATTGGTCATCAAATATCATATACAATTTATAATGTACCTGTGAAATTTCTACCCGTTGGCAGTGAGACTGTAAACTTGGCACTGAAAACTGAAGATTTACGAGATAAACTTCACCTATAGGACTCCGACTAGCCGTGCTTAAAGCAATTATCCCTGAACATCAGTTTTTTTGTACTAAGCCAACTAACTTCATCATACTGAAAATACATATAGCCCACTATGGCTATTTTTTAGTTGTCTCTTAACAAAGATTAACTTTAAACTGCGATCAAGAGATAAACTTAGATTTCGTCAGGATTAAGGCCTAATTCCCGCAGTTTATTGGCTAATCGTTCCGCTCGTTGTTTTTCCTCATTATAGCTAGTGAAAGCTTGTCCATCGGGATAAAAAAGCAACATTTCCGGTTCTCCTAACTGAAAACGTATTCCTAAACGGGGACTAACCCAATTATCGAGAGTTTCCAGAATTTCTAGCTGATTTTCGCCTCTTATCCCACCACTGGCATCGTTTTTATGGGGATCATAAAGATAATATTCCTCGACCCCAAAACGGTCATAAAATAGCTGTTTTTTGGCCATTTCCGTGAGGGTGTTACCCGGAGAGAGGATTTCAAAAACCACCTGGGGACTAATATTATTTTCGAGCCATTGTCGATAGGAATCCCTTTCCTCTTTTGGTCTCCCAAAAACCACCATGATATCCGGCTCTTGACGCAGTTGATTATCATTTTCCACAGGATACCAGAGTAAATCACCCGCAACAAAAACATCAGACTGCTGGCGAAATAGCCAGTCTAAATTAGTTTTAATTGTCGTAATCCAACGAAATTGCAGGGTATTATCGGCCATGGGTTGACCATCGCTATCGGGGTAGATAATTTCAGTGATGTTAGTTTTATCTAGTCGCGAAACCATAAGACTAAGTAAAAAGTGAAAACTAGAAAATGTCAACAACTTAATTCTATTATAGCGAGCATTTGTATTATGTAGCAATTAGTACAAAAATATTGACAAATAGTATAACTTGTGCATTGGACAATAAAGATTTAATTTTTTTGATGATAACGATTGAAAATTTCGTTGGTTCCTAGAAAATTTTTGTCTAATTTTGGGAACTATAATTATAATAAGACTATCAACTGGAATTAGGACAAGAAGATGAGTGGCGGTTTAGTCTATCGACAAAGCCCAGAAGAAGAGGAATTAGAGCGCAAACGTCTCGAATTAGCGGACTTAGAGACGGAATTAGTGCAGAAAGAGCTAGATTTAACCACTTTAAACGCTGAATTACATAATTTTGAACGAGAGTACACTCAGATTATCGGTAGTCGTTATGCGGAATTAGAGCATATCGAGGCACAGATTAGCGAATATATGGCTTATCTGGAGTCTTCTAGGGGTTTTCGTCCCTCAGATAGTCTCAAGAAGCTGTATCGAGAGGTGGCAAAAAGAATTCATCCTGATTTAGTTACTGATGAAACAGAAAAAAACGCCGACAACAGTTGATGATTGAGGCAAATCAAGCTATTGATTTTTGAAAAATGGTAAGTAGCTGGTTTTAATTAAATTAAAAATGGATTTTGGGTTCGATCCCCCCTGCCCCCCTTGATAAGCTATCCATTAGTCGGATCTTTCTTAACAAAAAGAGAAGAAACTTAAAAAAAGGGGAAACGATTGATAGGTATAGTTTTGAAAGAAGGAATTAAGGTGGAGGTAAGCAAAAAAATGGAGAAATGGGCAGCCCAAGAATTACAGTATGCAGACCTAGGGGACACCAGAAGAAAGAAAAGGTTAATCAGTATCGTGGAAAACTTGGCCAGTCAACCTAGTACAAGTGTGCCACAAGCTTCAGGAAATCTAGCCGCAGCGAGTGCCACCTACGACTTTTGGACTTCCCCCTATTTTCACCCCTCAGATATAATTGCCGCCCAGGCCAAAAGTACAGTAGAAAGAATCAAAGAACATCCAATAGTTTTGGCAGTGCAAGACACAACAAGTTTAGACTTTACGACGCAAAAAGCCAAAAAGGGAATGGGTTATCTAGATTGTAAAAAATCCTTTGGTCTCAAAGTTCATACCACCTTAGGAGTGTCAGCGCAAGGAATACCTTTAGGACTGATTAATCAATATGTCTGGGCAAGAGAAGAAAAGAATTTAGGGATTGCCAAGCAACGCAAAAAAAGAGAAACCCAAGAAAAAGAAAGTCAAAGATGGTTAGATTCTTTATCAGAAACACAACAACAAATACCCGAAGATATTCAAGTAGTAACAATCGGAGATTGTGAGGCAGACATATTTGATTTATTTGCCCAATCAAGAAGTCCTAACTCTCATTTATTAATTCGAGGAACTCATAACCGAAAAGTTAACTATCTCGAAGACAAGCAAAGGTCAGGGCATTCAGAGCCTAAATATTTACATCAATCCATCAGAGAAATAAAAGCCTGTGGGACCTTAGATGTGCAAGTAAAACGCAATCCTAATCACGAGGCTAGACTAGCTAAACTAACAGTTAGATTGGCCAGTTTTGAAATACAAGTACCTAGCCATCACTCCAAGGCGACCCCTCGTCAACCGGTAAAATTACAGGTAATTTTAGCTGAAGAAGAAAATCCGCATACCGGGGTTAATCCTATCAGTTGGCTCCTCTTA
>NZ_JADBTF010000207.1:0-30075 GCF_020246295.1 Microcystis sp. M090S1
CGCAATATTTACAAATTCTTAAGAATTAATTGAGAAAGATTTTTATTTAACAACGATGTTATGATGGTTACAGCGATTTTACTGAATTTCATAATGGGTTATTCTGTGCTTTTTTGGACAGCAATGGTTGAAACCCTTGCCACACCTACAAGGTGATCCTAATTAGGACGGGTAAATCAGTCAATTTCACCCACAACGATGATCTTTTTTTTGTGTAGTTTTATTGCAAAAAAAAAGTTTTTTTGACAAAAAGCACAAAGTATGATATGAACCCAACGTATTTCTGGCTGCCAGTAGTTATTGCAGAGTGGGAGTTGTGGAGAAGGGAAAAGGGAGTGCTGGAGCTTTTTTCAGTCAACAGTTAACAAAACGAAAACTTCGCACCTCACCCTTAAGATAACTGCTATAAATAGACTTTTAATAACCAAAGAAAGAAAGGAATAGTCAGAAAACTAGCAAGGGTAGTGACCACAACTGTGCGGGCCATTAAAGCGGCTGAACCACCGAATTCTGTGACTAAAATGACGGTATTAACGGCGGTGGGCATGGCACTCTGTAGGATAAGAATTTTTAGATCCATACCAGTTAATCCTAAACTACTGCCGATCGCAAATGCCAAAAGAGGAGCGACTAAAAGACGCAAACAGGCCCCTAATAATTCTAATTTACCGATCGCTAATTTTTGCTGAGATAATTGAATACCTAGGATAATTAAAGCCAAAGGAATTGCCGCTTGTCCCAGATAGCTAATACTTTTATCTAATTGCAGGGGAAGATGAAAAGAGAAAGTTTGAAAGCTAATGCCGATAAAAATTGACCAGATTAAGGGCAAGCGAAAAACTAGGCGAAATCCTGAAAGAAAGCTTTTTCCTCGCAAATAAGCGGGACTAATACCAAATAAAAGAATACTAGAGCCAATCATATAGATTATCGCTCTTTCCAGTCCGGCCGCACCCAGGGCAAAACTAGCCACAGGTAAACCCATATTACCGTTATTAGGCATCACGGCGGCAGCCATGAGGCTTTTGCGGGTATCAGCATCGAGACTGAGACAATAGGCCATAATTTCGACGACAATCGCCATTACCAGTGAGATAAGAGCAAAGCCTAGGAGAATTAAACCGATATTGCTGCCGGATAAAGTGGTGCGATAGAGTCCATCAATCACCAAAGCGGGGGCAAGAATATACACCGTGATTTGGGAAAGGGAATGCACTTCCACAGTGAGAATTTTTCCTGCTATCACACCGATGAGGATGATAAAACCCACTGGAACAATAGCGGAGAGGATGACAAGCATTAATCAGGTAAAAAGTAAATAGTAAACAGAAAAAAACTGATCTGATTTTTTAACGGATTTCTGTTATATCTTCGTATAAAGATGCGATCGCGCAGTGAAAATCGATACTAGCTAGATAAATATCTGCTCCTTTGCTGTAGGGATAAAGAACCCAGAATCCTTCATCATTGCGACGAAAACAATCCACACTGATGCGTTCTTGACTGATAAGAACGTATTCTTCTAAAGTTTCAAGGGAACGATAGTCGGCAAATTTATCACCCCGGTCAAAGGCAGCCGTAGTGGGGGATAATACTTCTACAATCAAGCGCGGATAACGGATAAAATCTTCCGAGAAAGACCGATTATCTCGCGAGTCGCAAGTGACCACAAGATCGGGATAAAAATAACTATTAGCTATTTCTAGACGAACTTTCATATCTGTGGCATAGACAAGACAACCACTACCCCGCAGCCGGTTTTTTAAAAGTGTGGCTAAGTTGATAATAATCATACCATGGGCTTTACTTGCACCAGCCATGGCGTAGGTTTGACCGCGAATATATTCGTGTTTATCCTTGGCTATTCTCTCCGTTGCTAAATAATCTTCCGGGGAAAGATAGTTATCGTCAAAGTTAGCAATCATTTGGTTAAATCACCTTTATTGTCTCTAAAATCAATTCTAACTCTCGATCGAGGAGCGGTATATTTTTAAAATTTGTCTGACAAACACCTGCAAATTTTGCCGGTTGATCGGCAAATTATTGAGCTAATTGACCTGCTCGGACAATATCTAGTAAAAAAGCCTTATCCCGCCACATAAATCACTTGCGCTGTCCCTAAAATCTCTCGTTGACGAATCCAATTATGACTCTGCTCGATCGATTTTTTCGTTAGCAAATCAACTTTCCGTCCCAATAAATTCTCTAATTCCCGTTTCATCCTCGAAAACTCCAGAAGTCCCCAAGAAACACTATCTTGAAAACTGACCAGTATATCAATATCGCTATCTGGACGAAAATCTTCCCGCAAAACCGATCCGAATAAACACATTTCAGATATCTGCCATTTCTGACAAAATTCGCTGATTATTTGCTGGGGTAGTTCTATTTTCAATTTTTTCACCTCCCTGTCACCGGTAATCAGTGATCGGTTTTCAGATTTAAGGAGAATTATCGCTAACCACACGAAAACCGATATCATAGAGTCCGGCAGTAGCCAGAAATTTGACCCGGTAGGCCGAGCGACATTTGTTAGGGCCATCATTCCAGGAACCCCCCCGTAAAACTCGTCTGTCCCTATCTTCTATTGTGGCTGCTTCGTAGTTATCGCGCCAGTAATCTGCACACCATTCCCTGACATTTCCGTGCAGGTCGTAGAGTCCGAAAGGGTTAGCGACGGCAAACATTCCTACCGGTGTGGTTTCCCTGCGATCGCATCCTAGGGAACCTTCCCCATAACGACCATAACTGCACACTTTGCCGCCATAATCCCAGTCCACCCCGGAATAGTTGGCTAAATCAGTGGAAATTGTCAGGCCAAAGTGGAAGGGGGTTGATGTACCCCCCCGACAAGCGTATTCCCATTCTTTTTCTGCGGGTAAACGATAATTGAGTCCGGTGAGACGGGATAGGCGATCGCAAAATTCCACCGCTTCCCACCAGTTAATTTGTTCTACTGGGCGATCGTAACCTTCAAAATGGGCCGGATAGGGATTAAGTTCAATATTTACTGGTTCTAATTTTGCCACCTCGCGCCATTGTCGTTGGGTAATTGGGTAGCGACTCAGACAAAAGGCCTGAATATTAACCGGAGATTGGGGACTTTGACTCAATTTCCAGCCTAACTCGCTTTTGGGCGCACCGATGAGGTATTGACCGCTAGGGATAGAAATCATTTCTAAAAAGGTTTTTTTGCTTAAAAAATATTTATAACCTCGATTAGTGACTTTTTCCCGTTTAATTTCCTCACCTTTGCCATTAACAGTGACCACTTCATCGGTAAAATCTAACCATTCTCCCATTCTGCACCCCTCTATCGGTTATCGGTTGATCGGGTTAAGCTGCGGGCCTAGAAAAATCCCAAAACCTACCAGTTTAAGAATAACAAGACTTCGATCGCTTATCCCCCGATGAGTTTTAATTTTAATTAATTTTTTGCTTTGACAGCAAATCGGTTTTTAACAGATGGATTGTTTCCCCTCACTTCTCACCTTCCCACTCCCCATATTAATCGCTGGAGTAATTAACAACTTCTGGGACAATCTCTAATTCTTGTTCACCAATTACAGGTAAATGATTTTTCTGTAAACCCATAGCAGTTAAACAAGTATTAAGAGAGTTTATCGCTTGGTTATAATCCTCAATTTTTTGGTGAATTTCTTCCTGTTTGCGGGCATTATTCGCAATTTTTTCCGCTGCTTCCTGTTCTAAAGTTTGTTCTAGATAAGAACGAGCTTGATTGAACTGTTGTAGAATAGTATCCGCTTGTTTTTTTGCCATTGGTATCAATTGATTTTTCAGAGTATTATTAACAGTTTGGCGGAAGTTTTTATGAATTGTTGCTGATACTTTTGGCTCAAAATCTAACTTAAGTAATTGACGGATAGCAGGTTCGGCAGCAAGAATACTTTCACAGTCATAACCTTGGGCAGTTTGTTGCACAGTTTCCCGAAATTGAAAGATCGAAAAAGTGCCTTCGTTGTAAAAATTATGATTTTCTCTTACATAGCGATCACACTCAGTTTTTGCTTCGGAAATCAAGGCATGAATTAACTGCAATTCTAGCTGTTTTAGCTGACTTTCTAGGTGGCCATCATTGCCTAATAAACGATAGATTTGCCGATAATAATCACCTTGTCTTACCGCATCTAAAAGACGCTGACAAAAGCGACTAATTAAACTGGTTGACTCCTCAATTAACACATCTTCTAGCTGGTTAGACAGATAATAAAAAGCTTCCACTAATACTGCTAATAAAGGTGCTGTAGCATTGCGAGGATGAGTTAAAGTCGCTTGCGAGTAAGCATTTTTAACAGAAAAAGTATTTAATAACTCATCCAATCTTGATACCATTCTCGCTTTCAGTTTCTTAAAGTCTTCCTCAAAGTTTTCATCGCTATTAACCACGATAGCATTGACATAACCCTCGATATGTTTAGTTAATTTCTCTCCCACTTCCTTTAACTCTTGATTGAGGTGATTTAACTCCAGAGCTTTCATCGCCTCAATTTCTCGTGGTTGACTTTCTAAATCACTATAAATCCCTTGATAATAATTTTTGAGAGTAATGCAGAGAGATTGTAAATCATCGGCTAAAGTTGCAAACAATTGCGGACGTTTTTCTTCGGTAAGATAACGAGTAATTGCCCTGCGAAATTCTTCGATACCGCTATCAGCAATTAACTGCTCTAGTAAAGGAGTTCCCCACTCACTTAAAACTCGGAAGTAATTTTTATTAGGAGTTTCATAACCGTGGATGGAAACTTTAAAGGGAGTTGCCAGTAATTTACCAGAGTTGGCACAATAGTTATTAAACTCGCTGACAAATTGCGGTGTTTCTTCTTGTCCTCCTAAATTTTTAACACTTTCGGCAAAGATAGAATCTAACCCATAACGCTGATTAATATTGGTTTGATTTTTCACCTGATACCCATAAAACCCTAAAAGTCCGCTGGTTTTGTAAATGCGGGAAGTATCACGAAATTGCGTTTGAATTAGGTTCTCTAAACGCTGTTTTAGTTGGGCTGAGTACCAGGTTTCATCAATGCGGTTAAAAACATAAAAAACTCGATCACGAATACCAGCATTAGAGCTAATTTTTTCGAGTAATTCCGTTTCTTCTGTGGCTAATTCTCCCGCAGAAGCAGCCTTTAAAACACAAACCACTGCCGAAGTATCAGGATGCTCTATTTTACGATAGGCTAATGCGGCATCTTTTTTGACTGGGGCATCAATACCGGGCAAATCTACCAAAACGTTACCATCTTTAAGGAGAGGATGATGACAGTAATATTCTAGACGTTTTAAGACGGCGCTATTGCTACCACGACGGGCAAAACTTGCCGCTTCTGCTAAATTAGAAAAGTGAAATTGTTCCATGGAATAGGTGGCATTATGCAGCGTATGGATCCGCTCACGATTTTGAGTAAATCCTTCAATTAATAATTTTAAACCCTGAGCTTGTTTAGCTCGCTCGGATTTGCCTTCTCCCCCTTCCTGTTCGATAATTTTTTGACAGTATTGGTTTAACTGACTACAGTATTCGGGGGAATTAATGTTACTGGGATTAGTTAATTGCAGATTTTGACAGACGGTATCGACTAAAGTACGAATTTCTACTTCGCTGAGAAAGGTTAAAACCACTCTTTCCTCATCAGCTTCTGCGTACTCAATATAACATTCTGTACCCGTTGCGTGTCCTTCGGCACTATACAGCAATTCTCGCTCTAAAAGTGCATTGATTAACATTGATTTCCCGGCACTAAAAGCACCGGCAAAAACGATTTCAAATTTGGGAGAAATAACTTTTTGTAGGGCAATTTCTATCTTGCTGGTATCCTGTTGATTGCGGAGAGAGGATTCGCCTTTTAATAGTTCAATTATACTGTTAACATTACCAGCCAGATTACTGCATTGGGGTAAAAGTTCAGTCATGGTAAAACCCAAATCTAGAAGAACAGTGCTATTGTTCCCCAGATTATAACAAAATTCCCTAACTAGATGCCACATCTTTGGTCAGCGATTTAAGCAATCAAAGACAAAGCCATCGTCTTCAATCTAGAATCAGGATTGATTATAATCAATTTAGTACATACAGATTTCCGAGAACCTCCTTAGGTAAAAATTCCCTCCTGAATCCTAGGGTAATGATAATTATGTGGACAAAAATGGCAATAGATAAATTGAGATTAAAAAAAATTCGGCCTATGGGACAGTTGGGATTTTTGTTAGGAACAGTTTTTCTTTTGGGTGGCTGTCATTCTCTGAATGTTATCCAAAATCGTCCCCAACCCTTGCCCCAAGATCAATATATTCAAGTCTATTTTAATTATAATCAAGCCCAGGGTTCAAATTATACCGATCCCTATCGCCAAATTAATCGCCCGGGGGATAATTTAGAACAGGTTATTATTGATCATATCAACTCGGCCAAAAGTTCGATCGATCTAGCGGTGCAAGAGTTACGTTTACCCGCCATCGCTCAAGCTTTAGTTGCTCGTCATCAGCAGGGAATTAAAGTTAGGGTTATTCTCGAAAATATTTACAATAAACCGATTAATAGTTTAGCTAAAAATCAAGAACAATCAAGCGATCGAGAACAGGAACGTTATCAAAACCTTTTTGACTTAGTTGATCTAAATCGAGATGGTAAATTAAGTGCGGAGGAAATCGCCCAAAGAGATGCAATTACTATCCTCAAAAAAGCTGGTATTCCCCTAATTGATGATAGGGCAGATCGCTCAAAAGGTAGCAGTTTAATGCACCATAAATTCATGGTTATTGATAATTACACTACTTTAATCAGTTCAGCTAACTATACCTTAAGTGATATTCATGGAGACTTTTCTAATCCCAAAACTGTCGGGAATGCCAATCACTTATTAGTCATTACTAATCCCCCACTAGCTAGAGTTTTTCAACAAGAATTTAATCTGATGTGGGGAAGGGAAGATCGTCCTAGATTTGGGTTAGATAAACCCCAAAGAAAACCGCAAAAAATTACTATCGGTAATAGTAGTCTGACGGTAAAATTTTCCCCCGATTCTACCACTTATCCCTGGGCAATTACTAGCAATGGTCTCATAGGTGAAACTTTAAATAAAGCTGAAAAATCCGTGAATTTAGCCCTGTTTGTCCTGACGGAACAGCCTTTAGCTAATATTCTCGCCCAACGACATCAAAAAGGGATAGAAATTAAAGCTTTAATTGATCCTAGTTTTGCCTTCCGATACTATAGCGAAGGATTAGATTTATTAGGAGTTGCTCTCAGTAATAAATGTCGTTATGAACCAGATAATCAGCCTTGGCAAAACCCAATTAATACCCTAGGAGTTCCCGCTCTAGCCCGGGGAGATAAATTACACCATAAATTCGGTTTAATCGATGATAAAATTGTGATTACTGGTTCTCATAATTGGTCAGCAGCTGCTAACCACCAAAACGATGAAGCTTTAGTTATTATCGATAATCCCACTGTTGCCGCTCATTTCGAGCGAGAATTTCAAGATCTTTACCGTACCGCTAAATTAGGACTGCCGGAAACTATTAAAAATCGGATCGAACAAGATAGAAAAAACTGCCCCCAATCTGTAACAATTAAAAGCGATCGCTTAATTAATTTAAACACCGCCACAAAAGAAGAACTAGATACTTTACCCGGTATCAGTGGCAAATTAGCCGAAAAAATTATCGCTGCCCGGCAAGAAAAACCCTTTACTTCCCTAGCAGATTTGGAGCGAGTATCGGGAATCGGTAAGGGAAAAATTAGCAAGCTGCAAGGCAAAGTCAGCTGGTAATGATTGCCTCGTCTGTATTTTTTGCCATAGACAAAAACTAGCAATTTTCCCTTGTTACGGCAAGCTAAGTAGGTAGGGTCTGCTGAAAAAGTTTTTCCTGGGGGTAGGAGTCAGTAGCCGGTCGTCAGGAGTCGGTCGTTTCAGGCTTTGTTGCCCTTGTTTTTTGTACCAAGCGATGTACCACAAGAAGGATAATGCAAGGTTTTTGAAAGTCCCAATCCTATTTTCTTGCACTAACATCGGACTTTAACAGGTCAAAAGCCTTATTTTAAAAGGGTTTTACCATTATTCAGCAAGCCCTAGGTAGGTGTTAAAAATCGTTAGATACCCCCCTTATTAAGGGGGGATTAAGGGGGGATCGGCACCCCCCTTATCAAGGGGGGCAGGGGGGATCGAACCCAAAATCTATCTTCTATTTAATTATAACCACTTATTTACCACAGACAAAAAAGGGTTATTTTAACGGTTCGGGAATACTATCGGAAGGAGCCTCAAACTGTCCGGTAATAACGTATTCTAGACGCAATTTTAGCCAAGTAATAAACTGTTGATTGAGAGAAACAATCGCCGCTGCCGGTTGGGGAGTTTTCTTTTTGATATCGGCAAAAGCGGGAGCATCTAAAAAAGCTGGATTGGCAATTAACCAAAAATCAATTTCTTGACCTTTTTCTTGATAATTCCTGATTCTTTCCTTCAAAACTTCCTTTTTGATCGCTTCTTCTTCTAAAAACTTTTGACTGGCTACCAAATAATAATAAGTTGTCATCATCTTTCCTTTAATTTTTCAGTGTAATTGTTCGTTAGTCGGGAGATTAGCTGATAGCTGATGGCTTTTACAATTGTCCACGCATAGCCAATTTCATTTCCCTAACAGCCCGTTCCAACCCGACCAAAACCGCACGACTGATAATTGTGTGACCAATGTTCAATTCTTCCATATTGGGCAAACAGGCGACGGCATAAACATTCCAATAGGTCAAACCGTGACCAGCATTCACCCGCAAACCGAGAGAGGAAGCGTATTCACAACCTTCTTTAAGAATTGTTAATTCTGCTTGACGATCGCTCTCCTGTTGTGCTTCGGCGTATTGACCGGTATGGAGTTCAATAAATTTCGCCCCCGTGTTAGCGGCCGCTTGAATTTGGGCAAAATCGGCATCAATAAACCAACTAACGGGGATATTAGCCGCTTGCAGGCGCTCGACAACCCGACAAAAACGGTCAAAATTGCCCAGCATATCGATCCCCCCTTCCGTGGTCACTTCCTGGCGCTTTTCGGGGACAAGGGTGACATAATCGGGTTTAATATCGAGAGCAATGGCGATCATTTCCTCCGTCGGGGCCATTTCCAGATTCAGATGAGTCCGCACCGTTTGCCGGAGAATCCGCACATCGCGATCTTGGATATGACGACGATCCTCGCGCAAGTGAACGGTAATGCCATCAGCACCACCGATTTCGGCCAAAACTGCCGCCGCCACGGGATCCGGTTCCACGGTGCGGCGCGCTTGGCGAATTGTGGCCACATGGTCGATATTGACACCCAAAGTCAGCAAAGTTGAACCTCCTTGTTTGTTAGTCCAACTTTCCATCTTACCATTGCCGTCAAAAGCGATTACATACTGGGGATATTTAAACCACTGGTCAGTTCTTCCATTTTGCTGCGCATGGTTTCCGTGGAGGCACTATAGGCGACTTTCATGGCTTCTAGAATAGACCCAGCCACAATCTCCAGATCTTGGGAGAGGAGAGCCGGATCGATTTCAATCCCCCGGGGTTCTTGGTTGCCACTGAGATAGACTGTCACCAAGCCATTTTCACTCTGGCCGGGAATTTCCATAGTTTCCAGTTCTTCTTGCAGAACTTTGGCCCCTTGTTGCACCTGTTGCGCTTTTTGGAAAGCGTCTTGTAGTTCTTTAATCTTACCGAGACCGAATCCGAATCCTTGTCCTTGTGCCATGATGTTTTTTTTGTTTAAGGGGTCACTCAAGGTTTTTATTGTACTGCTTAAGGTGAACTGGGGTCAACTTTTGGCCATTTGAGGGCAAAAAGTGATTATTGACAACGATGACTTTCTGACTGGGTTAAGGTTTGAGGGAACTTGTTCTCTCTTAATCCGTCACGGGATGGTCAGAAAGAGAAATCCTAAAAATTATCCTAACCACTCAGTCGATTACCCCACGCCATAATACAATTGTTGCTTTGACGAGGAGAATAGCAATTTTGAACGCCAAAAAAACGGGAATTTTCTTGACAATTGCCCTAAGTTGTGCTTTAGCAGGGAAAGCGGCGATCGCTAATACTTCCCCTTTGGAGGGGACTCGATGGAAACTAAGGGGTTGGACAGCCGGAAGTTTGGTCAAAGAAACGGAAATTACTGCCGCTTTCCAGAAAAATATCCTCAGTGGTTCGGCTGGATGCAACCAGTATAATACCGGCTATCAAGTCAATAATGGCACGTTCCAGATCAACCAAGCGATCGCTACTACCAAAAAAGCTTGTCCGGAACCGCAGATGAAACAAGAAAATCAATATCTGGCCGCCTTGCAAGGAGTGGAACAATTCCAAGTGACGGCTAAAGGCGATTTACAGTTATTTTATCGTACTCCCGAAGGTTTAGGAATACTCACTTTTACCCCCGCACCGACCACCACGCGCACGGAAAAGACAATTTATATCAATTCTAGGAAACAACCCTGTAGCCAAGGACCAACCAAAGACTGTTTACAGATACGAGAAAAACCAGAGGAAAACTGGAGATTGTTCGCCAATAGTATCGAGGGATTTGATTATAAACCGGGATTTTTATATCAAATTAAAGTTAGCATTGAAACCGTCTCCAATCCAGCTAATAATCAAAATTCGGAAACATGGAAGCTATTAGAAGTTATTAGCCAAACCCCAGAAAAAGAGACTCCGCGAGCTTGGTTTGATCGACCGTTAACTAATTGGAATAAAGCCAAGGCACCTATCCCCAAATCTCCCGTTAAAACCGTGATTGATAACCAGTGTCGTGAACAGGTTCGTCCGGCAATTACTGCCAATGATCAAGCGCTTAATAAAGCAGGATGGTTACTGTACGGGTCCGTGCAAACCTATGGTAAAACTAGCGTTATTTCGGCCATGAGTGGAGTGGATGGAATGTGCCGACCGATGGGTTATCAAGACTTTGTTTTTGTCGATGGTAAATTCGCTGGCACTCTTTCCCCGCGACCGATGGATTCCCGCACTGATGGAGCATCTCAGAGAATTGTTTTACAAAATAGCGATCGAATTATTGTGGTTTTTAATCGCTATAAAGACACGGATCCTCTCTGTTGTCCTTCCCAATTAAGTCGCGTTATTTATCAAATCGAAACAGTCAGCGGAGTGCCAGTTGTTGTTCCCAAAGAAGTGGAAACAGAAGCGGTGAGAAACTAATTCAGTTATCAGTTATCAGTTATCAGTTATCAGTTATCAGTTATCAGAATGTAGGTTGGGTTGAAGCATGAAACCCAACGCCCGATTATGTTACGCTACCGCTAACCCATCCTACAAATAATTGTGCCTCCCTACTTAATAGCTTCCTTTTTTATTATATCTCCCGCAAAATTGAGTTTTTAATCGCAGACTTGCTCTTAAAGTCCTTAATTTAAGGATTTTTCCAGAAAAAGATCGCTTTTCTACTGCCAGGAAATAATCTATTTCTTTCTGCTTCTCCTGACTCGGAGAATACTGGCTCGGAGACTCCTCACTTAACGGAAGATTTTTGATTTATGCAGCAGGTTTAGTGATTAGGCACTGATACTAGATAAGTAGTTATAGAATTCTAATAACTCCTCATTAGTTAGCAGTAAACGTGACTTTTTGCCATAGGTAGAAATCAGGTATTCCCGACCTTTTTCTGTGGTCCAAGCTAATCGTTTCATCTCCACATCAATTTTAGTTTTAAGAACTGAATAATCGATTTCTTCGGGAATAACAACAACTGGTTCCGGTTCTGGGGGTTCTTCTTCGGTTAAACTCGCTTCTTCTGGCAATTCTGATAATAAGGAGTAATTATCGGTTTCCATTTCTAATAATAAAGGCTCTGGTTCTGGTAAAGGAATATCCTTAACTTGGGGTAATTCCGGTTCAATTTTAGCTGGGGGAATATCCTTAACTTGGGGTAATTCCGGTTCAATTTTGGCTGGGGGAATATCCTTAACTTGAGGTAATTCCGGTTCAATTTTGGCTTCAGGACGAGGTATTTCAGTGACTTTAGCCGTTTTGGTCGATTTTTTGGCACTAGCGACGGGTTTAGGTAAATCTTCTGGTAGAGAAATATTATTGGGGCTGATTTTTTCCACAGGCTGGAGATCGGGGGTGTTTTCAGCCTCTAAAAGCAGTAAAGCCCGTTCTCTGGCTCTATCTTCGGCGATTTCCACCGTATCTGCCGCAGCTAAACCTGTAACGACCGTTTTTCCCTCAATTTCGACGATCGCTTTCACAATATACTTGCCGTGATCGATTTGAACTAACTCGCTAATCAGGGCAACTTGGGGGTAACGTTGGCGTAACTTTTGCAACATGGTGACTTTTTCGAGTTCTTTTGTACTTATATTAGAATACTCTATCGCAATTATGGAAAAATGTAGCAAGTTCTTGCTAAGATTAAAGGTTAGATAAAATTTTCAGTTCTAGGATTAGCCTTGCCCACAGCAACAAGATTCTACTAGGCTGAAGCTTCTGCCAGAAAGACTAGCGATCGCCGAAAAGTTTGCCGGTGTTCGCTATTGGCTTATACTAACGAAGGCTTCGATAATTCTCAGGGTAGGTTCGGGTGTTCGATGCTTGGTCAGTTTACCTTCACTGTCACCAGCAGCGATCGCAATTACCCCGACAGAGATAATCTCTCGAGTCAATAGTTTGTTTAAATCAATCTTCTCATTATTAAGTATTTAAACTTAATTATTCACGATTCCGTCAGTGTCTTGTAAGTAAGGATTATTGTTAGATGGACTTCTCGATCGCCACACTCCTCTCTCATCTTAGTGATGATAAATTAGCTACGGGTAAACTTCTCGAAAAAAAACTGGGCTGCGAAGACGATCCCGAAAGCTGCGAAAAATTGCAAGTGATTCTCGATGCGTTGGAACGTCTGGGAATGGTTGTCAAAGAACGCGGGCGCTATCGTCGTGTGATCGAGGAAAATGTCGTAGAAGCAAAGCTGCGCTGTTCCAGTAAAGAATTTTGCTTTGCTATCCAAGATATCGAAGATGCTGATGACATCTACGTCTCGAAAAATCATTTAAGTAACGCTTGGAATGGCGATCGAGTTTTAGTCAAAATCATCCGCGAGGGAACCCGTCGTCGTTCCCCGGAGGGAGAGGTGAGATTAATTCTCGAACGGGCTAATCCTTCACTTCTAGCGCAAGTAAAACAGGAAAATGAGCAGTTTGTGGCGGTTCCCCTGGATGATCGCCTGAAATTTACCCTTAATCTCCTCGAAAATGGTCAAAATCTCCAAGAAAACATCGATCACCTCGTTCATGTTTCCGTCCTCCGTTATCCCCTAGGGGAAATGCCTCCCATCGGTAAAGTTACTCGTGTTCTCGGTTCCACGGCCGAGGCCGCTGCCGACACCGATATCGTCTCCTGTAAACACGATCTACCCCATAATTTTCCGCCAGAAGCCCTCGAAATTGCCGATAATTTAGCGGATTTCTTCGATAGTGGCGAAAAAGAACAACTGCGAGATTTAACCCCACTCTTCACCTTTACCATCGAAGATGACAACCCCCTGGATTATCCCCCGATCATTGAAAATGCCTTTTCTTTAGAGAAAATCAACCAAAATCGCTGGCGAGTCGCCATTCATATCAGCGATGTGGCCCGTTACATTGAACGGGGGGGATTATTGGATAAAGTTGCCAAAAAACGGGGAACTGCCGTCTATTTAGGCGAAAAAGTGCTGCCATTAGTCCCAGCTGCCGTTACCAGTCGTTGTTCCCTGTCACCGCAAGAACAGCGCCCCGCTATTTCTATCCTCGTCACCCTCGATGACAAGGGGGAGCTAGTGGAGTACGAAATCACCCGCAGCCTCATCCAAGTGGATCAACATTTTACCTATCAACAGGTGCGCGATCTGCTCAGTGAAGAAGATAGCGAAGCTGCCCCCACCGATACCGTTGAAACCCTGAAAGATTTATTTTTTAGCGTTTGCCCCACCCTAAAATCCCAACGTCTGCAGCGGGGTAGTTTTGATATTCAATTAGACAAAATCTCTCCCTACAAAGACGAAGGACGGGGGGGGACTGTTCTCGCTTCTAATAATTTACCGGCCCGTTCTTTACTGACAGAAGTGGCAATTTTAGCCGGCAAAGTCGTCGCTGAACATTTGCAAGCTTTACACTTACCCTGTATCTACTGTGGACAATCGGAACCGGATTGGGATGAATTGGAGGATTTACTCAAATTAGCCAATAATTTAGGGGCAGAATTAAATTTAACTGCCGAGGAGGAGATTAAACCCAATGACTATCAAAATCTCACCCGCATTTTTTCCGCTTCCACATCGGTGAAAGTCCTCAATTATCTCCTGCAAGAAACTCTCAAATTAGTTAGATATAGCAGCCATCCTTTACACCATTTTGGTTTGGCCTATCCTGGCAATTATACCCACTGTCTCTCACCCCTGCAAAGATATGCCGATCTTTGGGTACAACGGGTGTTAAAAATCTTATTAACAGAAGGGAAAGATCGCCGCAGCAAAATCGTCAAAGTCGGGGTTAATTTGGGCAGTAATAGCTGTCATGGACAGATTCATTGGAATATTCTACCAAGTCAAATTCAGGAGGAGTTAGAAGAAGAAAGCCACCTCATTGTTTCCCATCTCAATGATCGCTCAAAAATTGCTGAAGATGCGGAAAAAGACCTAGAAGGATTGAAAAAAGCCGAGAAAATGAAAGAAAGAATGGGTCAAGTTTTTCGCGGCTTAATTACCGGTGTACAATCCTATGGTTTCTTCGTGGAAATTTCCGATTTATTAGTGGAAGGGTTGGTCCATGTTTCTTCTCTCAAGGATGATTGGTATGAATATCGGGCCCGTCATAGCTGTTTGGTAGGACGGAAAAATCGCGTTGCCTATCGTCTCGGTGATGAGGTAGAAGTGGAAGTAAAAGATGTAGACTATTATCGTCAGCAAATCGATCTAGTTACGGTTAGCGGTGGCAGTTCAGCAAGTTATGACGACTTAGAAGAAGATTAATTATGAATCAACCAACCACCGAAAAAATCGGGAAAACCCGCTTTATTCTGCCCTTTTTATGCGGTATTTTTCTCTTTTTAACTGGCTGTGTCCGTTACGATGTGGGCATTAATTTTCCCCACCAACACCACGGGGAAATTATTCAACATATCACCCTCGGACAACGCTTAACCAGTCTCAGTCAAACCGAAGCCACTAAATGGTTAAATAGTATCGAACAGAGGGCAAAATTACTTAAGGGGAAAACCGCTCATATTTCCGAACGAGAAATAATGGTGACTATTCCCTTTAGTAATAGTCAGGAATTAGAGGAAAAATTCAATCAGTTTTTTGATCCTAGTTCTTCCTTTAAAATCAAAAACTCTGCTAATACCGATGATATAAAGTTACTGCAACTAGACTCAAAACTGGCAGTTACAGAACGAGATTGGTTCTTTTTGACTCAGAAAAACTTAAAATTAACCGTTGATTTGCGGGCTTTAGGTGTACTTTCTGAACAGGGAAATATTATCGTTAGTCCCGGTTCTTTAGTCGATATCGACTTCGCTTTAAAGACTCCCTTAGCTGGTCAAAATATTGAAGATGACTCAGGATTAAATCCCCCGGTAGAACAAGTTGATGATCAGTTAATTTGGCATTTAAAACCGGGAGACATTAACACCATTACGGCAGCTTTTTGGGTTCCTAACTATTTAGGTATCGGCACAATAGTTATTGTTTTAATAACAGTTTTTGCCTATTACTTGAAATATAAACGCTTGCCCGGTGTATCCCCATCGACTTAAATTGAGAGGGCAACTAAGTAGTTAGTGTTAAAAACTGTCAGACACCCCCCTTATCAAGGGGGGATTAAGGGGGGATCCATCTTCAATTTAATTATAAACAGCCACTTATTGACCAAAATTTAATGATCAATGGGGTAAAAATTAGCCAACTCTAAAACTGATCTAAAAATTAGCCCGCAATAGGGAAAATCTTGGCTAGGATCAAATCATAGTCATAATTGAGACTAGACGAGTTTCCCTTTTTTTACTTTATTACTGGCAATTACAGTTATGGTTAGCAATATTCCCTTTTCTATCCCCGAACATAGCCTCGATCGAGATTGTACCACCCTCTCTCGTCACGTCCTGCAACAACTACAAAGCTTTTCCTCCGACGCGCAGGATTTAAGCGCAATTATGAGTCGGATTGCCCTAGCGGGGAAATTAATTGCCCGTCGTCTCAGTAAAGCGGGATTAATGGCGGATGTGCTAGGTTTTACCGGAGAAACCAACGTACAAGGGGAATCAGTCAAGAAAATGGACGTTTTTGCCAATGAAGTATTTATCTCGGTTTTTAAGCAAAGTGGTTTAGTTTGCCGTCTTGCTTCCGAGGAAATGGATAAACCCTATTATATCCCAGAAAACTGTCCCATCGGTCGCTATACCCTACTCTACGACCCGATCGATGGTTCTTCCAATGTGGATATTAACCTAAATGTGGGTTCGATTTTTGCCATCCGTCAACAGGAAGGCAATGATTTAGACGGAGAGGCGCGGGATTTACTGCAAAATGGTCGTCAACAAATCGCCGCCGGTTATATTCTCTATGGACCCTCGACTATTTTAGTTTACTCGATCGGTCGCGGTGTTCATGCCTTTGTTCTTGACCCCAGTTTAGGGGAATTTATCCTCGCCCAAGAGAATATTATTATCCCCGATCACGGTCCGATTTATAGTACCAATGAGGGCAATTTTTGGCAGTGGGATGAGGCAATTCGCGACTATACTCGTTATGTCCACCGTCATGATGGTTACACGGCCCGTTACAGTGGGGCATTAGTGGGAGATATCCATCGAATTTTAATGCAGGGTGGTGTTTTTCTCTATCCGGGTACTGTTAAAAATCCCCAGGGAAAATTGCGCTTAATTTATGAAACTGCCCCCCTTGCTTTTTTAATTGAACAGGCAGGAGGTAAAGCTAGTGATGGGGTGACAAATCTTTTAGATATCGTTCCCGATAAATTACACTACCGCACACCTTTAGTGATCGGTAGTGTCGAAGATGTTAAATTGGTGGAGTCTTTTATCGCTGATCGCCGTCATCGCGATCGAGTTTAACTTATAGTTTTATTTAGAGATATTGACATGGATTTACAATATCTGAAGTGGACTAAAAATGTAAGGCGACACGATGGTACATGGGCATATCGGGAATATAAGGTTTCTAATTCCTTCAAACTGGCATGGAAAGACGATGAAGTCAATGCCAATAAACCCGAAAAAGGTAGTTTGATACTACTCAGACAGCAAGGGTATGTTACCCATTTAGTAAAAGTTCTCGACTGCAAAGCCGAACGTGAAATTGGCAAGGATAATTACGACATCTATCGAATTGTTGAGGTGCTTTGGGCTATTGATTTTGATAATCCACCTGTATCAGCCAAAGTAGATGCGATGTTTGATTATCGAGTCAGGTATCAAGGTGGGAATGTGATGGAATTGGAGAAGTTACCAACTTTCAGACAGCGTTGGGATGACGATGGCGGTTTGGGGGGATTCCAAACTTACATTCAGAATTTATTGGGGCTGTCAAGCAATGACTAAGATCCTTGTTAAGCTTGTGTTATAGTATTGAGCAGATATAGAGTAACTGCTATGACTGCTATGGTTCAGGAACTTTTAGATACCTTTGACCGCTTGACAGACTCAGAGCGCTCAGATTTGCTATTAGAGATTCTGAAGCGGACAATTCACCTGGATTTTCCGCCCTTATCTGATGAAGATCTAGTCCTCAATGCCGAGGGAATTTTTCTAGAATTAGATGATCAGGAAGCTTCCTATGGATAGCCCTGATCGTGGTCAGGTTTGGCTGGTTGATCTGGGTTATGTGGCCAAAGTCAGACCCTGTTTGGTTATCAGTATTCCTGCGCGCAATCAAGAGCGTGCCTTAGCGACTCTGGTTCCACATACGACAAGCTCTCGTGGTTCAAGATTTGAAGTGAAAGTCCAAGCTCGCTTCCTTAGAGAAGGAGTCTTTGATGTACAAAACATCGTTACAATTCCCCATGCAAAGCTTTTGCGTAAATTAGGAAATCTGACATCTGAGCAAATGATGGAGGTTGAGAATGTGTTACTTTTTTGGCTAGGGTTTGAAGAGAGGAATGCTCAAGAAAGCGAAGATTAGTCTGTGCGCTAGTTGCAGCGGAAACATAATCAATAGTTAGGGTTTGCGGCAAAAAGTTTTTCGTGGGGTGTGGGGTGTTTAGGTTTATTCAGCAAGCCCTAAATACAATCGAATCCCTTTGGGATAATTATTCTAGTATGAGAACATGAGTTGTTCTTAAGGAGCTATCTAAGTCATGACGATCACTACAGAAGATTTGCTGTTATCTTTGCCGCTAGTTAGCAGTGAAGAAATGTTAGCTGAAATAAGTTTTTTAAAAGCAGATTTAGAAAGACTATTTACTTCCGATCAATCCCTTAATTTCTCCAAGGAATATCAAAATGATTATTTAAAAATTACTGAAGTTATAGAAAAAATCAGAGCAGCTCAAACTCCACCTCAAGCGGAGAATATTTATTCTCTTGAATATCAACCAATAACAAGAGAATTTCAAGCTAAGTATTGTGAAGTTTTGTCTGCTGATAGCTTAAAAAAAATGGCATATTATGATAATTATTTACGGAGTTTTATCGAGTTATTTCGAGTGAAGAAAATACTGTTAGATGCTTTGTTAAAATCAACAGATAAATCCGCTCAATATAATCGTATTTGCTTCGGTCTTACCATACTCTCAGAGATAATAATAGAAAAATATATTGGCTATTTTCCCCACAACTACCTAGAATCTTTTAAGATGATCGCCAAGGCTTTTTTAAATGATCCTAGCTTGCAACCAGAGAAAAAAAGTCAGTTTAAGCAAGTTTTAATCTCTTTAAAGAATACGGCTAGAGCAATCCTCTGGCAAATACAAGAATACGAAAATCAAGAAACTAAACCTCTCAATTGGACAGACTTTTATACGTCGAATAAATCCGATACTGATCAAGTGCAGAAACAAAAAAATCAGCCAGCGATCGCATGGGCAAAATCTCGCTTAGAACAGTTAGAAAATCTGAGAAAAGTTAAGGGATGGGATTAAAAGAGTGATTGTAATTCTGGACTCTAACATTTTAAGCTTATTAGTAACCCCGATCGGTGAAGACTGGCCAGAAGATCAAAAGTTATTTACAGAAGTTTATCAATGTACCGAATGGTTTTATCGTCTGCTGGCAAGAGGAGCTTTTCTGACTTCATCTGATCTATGTGATTATGAGGTTAGACGAGAATTGATGAGGATAAAAAGTAAAAGCGTGCAAGAATTAGATAAGTTAAGGAATGTAATTGAGTTTCAGAAAGTCAGTTTTATTTTACTACAAAAAGCCGCTGATCTTTGGGCTGAGTTGAGAGCAACAGGTCAACCAAACAAAGTTAAAGAAAATATTGATATAGATTGTATCCTATCGGCTCAATGGTCGCTACTCAAAGAAAAATATCCCAGTCGTCGGGTTATTATTGCCAGCAAAAATATCAAAGATTTCCAAAACATTACTGATTGCTCCCTCTGGGAAGATATACATTATTAAAGCCAAACCGCTTGCTTTTATTTTTTTTCAATAATACTTATAGATCCAAGGCAATCTATTTGCCGCCCGAAAATTCCCCCCATAATCTTGAGAATTTTTTGATAAATAGGACTCGATCGAGGATAATTAGAAGAAATATTTTGACTCATAACCAAATCTAATCAAGAAGCCCAGTGACGATTCCCCTCCTAGAGTTGTTTGTATTCGCCACCGTTTTGTGCGGATTTTTAGGAACATTCCTGAAAAAAAACTTAATCATGAAGATTATCGCCATGGATGTCATGAGTACGGGCGTTATCGCCTACTATGTGGTGATTTCTTCCCGTGACGGTTTATTTACTCCCATCCTCAGTACAGTTAAACAGCAAAATTACGCTGATCCTGTACCCCAAGCAGTGATTTTAACAGCGATCGTCATCGGTTTTTCGATTCAGGCGTTAATGCTGGTGGGAGTAATGAAATTAGCTAAAGATAACCCCACCCTCGACAGCAGCGAGATAGAAAAAAATAACACACCATGAATACTTTAACGATCGCTTGGATAAGTTTACCCTTTTTGATCGGCTTTATCATCTATTTATTGCCGCGATTAGACAAATATCTGGCTCTCGCCACCACTATTATCTCTCTCGCCTATTCTCTCCTTCTATTTAGCCAATCCTCCCCCATAACCCTCAACCTACTAGATAATTATGGCGTGAGACTGGTAGCCGATCAGTTAAGTGCCTATTTTATCCTCACCAATGCCCTGGTGACGATGGCAGTTATTTTTTATAACTGGGAAAGTAGCAAAACCGCCTTTTTTTACGCCCAAGCTATCATTCTCCACGGCAGCATTAATTCTGTCTTCGTCTGTGAGGATTTTATTAGCGTTTACGTTGCCCTAGAAGTAATTAGTATTGCCGCTTTTCTGGTGATTGCCTATCCTCGCAGCGATCGCTCTCTCTGGGTGGCACTGCGTTATCTGTTTATCAGCAATGTGGCGATGTTATTTTACCTTATCGGTGCAGTTTTAGTCTATAAAGCCAATAATTCCTTTGCTTTTGCCGGTTTAAAGGACGCACCTCCCGAAGCCTTGGCTTTAATCTTCATGGGATTATTAGTCAAAGGGGGAATCTTTGTCTCGGGATTATGGCTACCGATGACACACTCGGAATCGGAAACCTCCGTCTCGGCGCTGATGTCGGGGGTGGTGGTAAAAGCTGGCATTTTTCCCCTCCTGCGCTGTGCTTTAATCCTAGAGGATTTGGATGTCCTAATTCGGCTTTTCGGGGTGCTAACGGCGATTTTTGGCGTGTCATACGCAGTGTTTGAAAAGGATAGCAAGCGGATGTTAGCCTTCCATACTATTTCCCAGTTAGGTTTTATTTTAGCCGCCCCGGTAGTCAGTGGTTTTTATACCCTTACCCACGGATTAGTTAAATCTTCCCTATTTCTATTAGCGGGAGTTTTACCCAGTCGCAATTTTAAAGAATTACAGCAACAATCGATCCCTAATTCCCTCTGGATTGCCCTAGTGGTTGCTAGTTTTTCTATCTCTGGATTCCCCCTATTATCTGGTTTTGGGGCAAAAGCGTTAACGATGAAAAATTTAGTCCCCTGGCAAGAGATTATGATCAATCTTGTGGCGGTGGGGACGGCGATTTCCTTTGCTAAATTTATCTTTTTACCCCACGCAGGTGGCGAAAGTAAACAGAAGCTAACTATCGGTTTCTGGATAGCAATAATTCTACTCCTTGCCGCCCTATTTTTATCCAATGCTGTCTATGTTGAAGCTTATAATCTTCCCAATATTATCAAAGCTTTAGCCGTCATCGGTGCGGGGTGGTGGTTATATCTGGGAGTTTTCAAAAAGTTATCCCTAAAATTATCGCGAGCTTGGGAACAATTTGATCATCTCATCGGTATGATGAGTATAATGTTAGTTCTATTGTTTTGGATGGTTTTAGCATGATTGGACATATAATTCTGCGTTTAACTATGTGGTTTTTGCTCACCGCTAATTTTACCCCCGCTAATATTATGATCGGGGTGGCTATTGCTTTTCTTTTGCCTCGTAATTTCGCCTCTAGCGAAACTTTAGGCGATTGGTTAAAGGTAATAATTAAAGTTTTGCTGGCTATTCCCCAAGCTTATAAGGAAGCGTTTGAAATTATCTTTCGTCCCCACAAGGAAGAAGAAATTATTTTAGAGAGAATTTCGGGTAAACGTTCACCCAGATTGGCTTTTTGGGATATATTTCTCATTACTTTTACCCCGAAAACTATCGTCACCGAATACAAGGAAAATGAGGGTTATGAAGTTCATGTAATTAAACGGAGTAACCAGGGATGAATATTGTTCTCATTGCCATGATTGTCGCCCTATTAATTCCCCTTTATGAAGTGGCAAAAAATGATGATATTTGGCAAAAAATGGCCGCCTTTGCCAGTGCTTCCAGTAAATCATCGATTATTATTCTAGTGGTTTCAGTTCTGCGGGATGATTGGATGATTGGAGTGGTAGCAGTGATTATTCTCAGTGTCGGTAATGCCGGCTTTATGTTATTAGCACAAATTCTTAAACGACTGAACGAATCATGATTGACATTTTGAGTTATATCTGTATCGCTATCGGAGTTTTTTTCTGGTTTTGGGGAACGGCGCATCTTTTAGACAAGCGCTCGGTATTATATAAATTACACGGTCTATCTGTCGCTGATACCTTGGGTTCCATGGCGATTATTTTCGGGCTACTTTTGAAAGTTCCCCACAATTGGCCTTTATTATTATTGGCAATAATTTCCCTAGCAATTTGGAACACCATGTTAGGCTACGTTTTAGCTTATACTTCTAGCGATCGAGAGTAAAATTAAAGATGAATGAAAGTTATCTCTATGTTATTGTTGCCCTCTTGCCTTTAACTGCGGCGATGGTAATGTTACAATCCAATCCCTACCAAGCTCTAGTAATTCGCGGGGTTTTGGGAGCAATAGCCGCTTTAGTTTATGCTTTATTAGGGGCGGCAGATGTGTCTTTAACCGAAGCTTTGATGGGAACCATGTTAGCCGTAACTCTCTACGCGGTGGCGATTCGTTCCTCTTTAGTGATGCGTTTAGGAGTAATTGCCGAGGAAAACGATACAGTTTTAGAACAGTTAAAAACTCAACTACAAACGGTTTTAAGTAAACGTTTTATGCGTTTAGAATTAGTTGCCTACAGTGATAAACAAGCTTTGCAACAGGCACTTAGGGATAAGGATATTCATGCCGTCTGTATCCGTCAAGACAATCCAGAAACTATCCCCTACGAAACCACAATTAGATTACCCTATCTCTACGATATTTTTAAAAATGAATTAACGGCAGCCAACACAACTTTAACCTGTATTGAAACCCGAAAATTAGAGGAGAAACACTAATGAAATGGATTTATACTCTAGCCGCCATTGCCTTCGCTATCAAAATGGTAATTATTCCCAATACTGCTTCCTCTGTATCATCCTTAGAAATTGTTGAATCCCTGGTGCGCGACGGTGGTGTTCCTAATGCGGTTTCGGTAGTTATTTTTCGTAATCGTCTCTACGATACCATCTATGAAGTGGTTGTTTTTACCATTGCCATTATGGGGGCAAATTTTCTTTTAGCCACCGAAAAACCCGCCAGTAAAATCCATCAATTTACCGACCAACCTTCAATTATTTTAGCCCGTTTAGGGGCAACAATTACCGCTTTAGTGGGCATTGAATTAGCTATCCGCGGACATTTAAGTCCGGGGGGAGGTTTTGCCGCCGGAGTCGCCGGAGGTACAGCAATTGGTTTAATAGCAATTATCTCGTCTCCCGAATGGATGCAAGCAATTTATCGCCGTTGGCAAGCGGCAACATGGGAGAAAATTTCCGTCTTAGTTTTTATTGTTTTGGCTGCCATTACTCTCTCAGGATTTGAGTTACCCCACGGGGAATTAGGTGCGCTATTTAGTGGCGGCATTTTACCGATACTAAATATTTTAGTCGCCGTTAAAGTAGCTTTAGGTTCCTGGGCAGTAATCCTCGTTTTTATCCGCTATCGCGGTTTATTGTGAGAGGTTAATATCTATATCTATAGCTTTAGGTCAAAACTGGGGATTAACCGATGAGCATAACATGACTTGATGGTTGAAAAAATGCTATAGTAATTTTGTTGCCCTCCTCAAGAATCAATAGGCATCTAATGATTCTGCTAAAAGAACTCCCGAGGTAAAAATTATGGTTAACGTTATTCGCGGTTCTTCAGCTAAACCTGTATCTTCTCAAAGATTAGCTAAATATTTTGAGGAAAGAACAGATATAGAGGGAACATTGTATATCGGCTATCCTATTATTGGAACTCCCCAAGGAGGATATCAAATTGATGCTCTATTAGTCTCTCGTCAGCAAGGGGTTATTATTTTTAATATTGATGAGGGAAAAAATTATGATTTGGATATTGAAGGCACTCAAGACGAGAGCATAACCAAGTTAGAAGCAAAACTGCTGTCTTATAAAGAGCTTGTTCAAAAAAGAAAGCTAATAGTTAACATTTCTGTAGCCACCTATGCACCGATTTGGAATAATTATCCAGAAGCAATTAACCCAGAGGAATATCCTGTTCTTATTAAAGATAAAGATCTTGATGATTTTATCAAGAAATGTCAAGGCAATGATTCTGAATATTTCGAGAAAGTCAACTCAGTTATACAAGCTGTTACAACCATTAGAAAAAAAGACGCTCGCAGTTATGTTGTTAAACCAGATTCTAGGGGAGCAAAGTTAAAAAAATTAGAAGATTCTATCGCTAATCTTGATGAAACTCAAAATAAGGCTGTTTTAGAAACCACTAAAGGTGTACAAAGAATCAGAGGTTTAGCAGGTTCGGGAAAAACAATTGTCTTAGCGCTGAAAGTAGCTTATCTTCATGCAACTCATCCCGATTGGAATATTGCTGTTACCTTCTATACACGCTCGTTAAAGGATCAATACAAAGATTTAATTACTCGGTTTAGTTATGAGCATAAAAATTCCGAACCAGACTGGGAAAAAGTAAAAATTATTCATGCGTGGGGAAGTCCTAAGATAGAAGGAATTTATTATGAGCTATGTAAACGACATAATATTGAATATTTAGATTTTAGTCAAGCAGACAACCTAACATATTCGCATGAAGAACCTTTTGACTTTGCCTGTCAAAAAGCCTTCCGAGAGATTAAAAAATTTCATCAATATTATGATCTTATTTTAATTGATGAAGCTCAAGATTTTCCTCAAGACTTCTTAAGACTCTGCTATGAAATCTTGAAAGATGATAAACGTTTAGTTTATGCCTATGATGAGTTGCAAAGCTTAAATAGTAAAGTCATGCATTCTCCCGAAGTTATTTTTGGAAATGATAATCATGGTAATCCTAGAGTTAAATTGGAGAATTTACCCAGCGAACCCCAACAAGATGTGGTTTTAAATACTTGTTACAGAAATTCTCGTCCTATTCTGTCCTCTGCTCATGCTCTAGGTTTTGGAGTTTATTATCCACAGGGACTAATTCAAATGTTTGATAATCCTCAATTATGGCAAGATATTGGTTATGAGGTTGAAGAAGGAGAATTAAAATCAGGAGAATTTGTTAAACTGATTAGAACCTCCAAAACCAGTCCTAAATTCCTTGAAGAGCATTCTTCTATCGAAGATATTATCAACTTTAAATCTTTCGATAACAACCAGGAGCAATTTGAATGGCTAGTGGAACAAATTGCCAAGAATCTCAAGGAAGATGAATTAAGATGCCAAGATATTATGGTTATCCATCCAATACCTAAAACTGCTCGCAACGTTTTTGGAAAAGCTAGAGAAATGTTATTTACAAAAAATATTAATTCTCATTTAGCAGGTAGCACATCTTCTCCCGATGAGTTTTTTCAAGAAAACTCGATTGCTTTTACACAGATTTATCGTGCAAAAGGCAATGAAGCGGCAATGGTTTATTTCATTAACGCTCAAGAATGTTTATCTGGTTCACCATCAGAAATTGCTAGTAAACGCAATATTTTATTTACAGCGATGACTAGAAGTAAAGCTTGGTTAAGAGTTATTGGTTATGGAGCAAATATGCAAGCTTTAGAGACGGAATTTCAGGAAATTAAATCGAGAAATTTTGCTCTTGAGTTTACCTATCCAACCCCCGAAGAACTTCAACAAATGAAGAAGGTTTATCGAGATACTCTTAATACCAAGAGAGATAAAAATGACAGGGAAAAGCAAGCAATATTAGCTAAGGCTAAACGGGGTGAAATACGATTTTCAGCAGATGAAATAAAAATACTAGAAGAATCGTCTAGAAATGCTTAATGTTCAGAATATCTTTAAAGATGTTAACAATTTAACGGCTAAATTGATAGAAGTAGGATTATCAAGTCAGCAGAACTTTCCGACTTTGAATAAATTGAGTCAAAATATTTCTGAGATTAGCTATGCCAATAGTTCCGACTTATCCATTGCCCTAAAAAATGTTGCCTATCAAGATATTTATGATGAGCTTGATCGCGGGAAGAATTATAATATTAAAATGATTGATGGAGCCTTGATTCAATTACTTTATCGCTTCCAAGGATCGCAGTTATTATCCCATAGACTAGCTTTCTTCTCATCCCCTTATTTAGAATCTTTTCAAAATGAGCCAGAACTATATGAAGAAGACGAGATATTTGCCGATATTATCGCCAAAAATATTGTAGCTGTACCGATTAGATTTGATTACGATCCTGATAATTTTCAAGAGATTCATCACCCCAGATGTCATCTCACCCTAGGACAATTCAAAAACTGCCGAATTCCAGTGTCCTCCCCTTTAACACCCAGCATATTTATTGCTTTTATCCTTCGTAACTTTTACAATACAGCCTATCATCTATATTCCGAGCAGATCAATTTTAACAATCAGCGATTTCCAGAAACCATAACTGAAATAGAAACAAATATACTACATTTTGCCATTAAATCTCCCTCTCTATAGTCCCTATCGGATTTACCCTCATACAGTTCAGCAAAACCTCGAAATTTTTTCTTAAAAAAGCTTGACAAAAGCCCTCAACTTGACTTATACTTTCTAGTATAATGGGAATCCGTGCCTGCCTGCGAACAGCTATTTTTTTAAAGAAAAAAAGGAGTCAGGGAAAATAAAGACTCCTTAACTGAAGACAGTTTATTTGTGGAATTGGTGCAGTAGGTTGCGAAATTCTGGAAAACTAATCTGATGATCGCGACTTGTATCGGCCTGGTGTAACATAGCTTCGATTTCCTTGTCTGTCACCCCCGGTTCGATCGCCTGAAGACAAGCTTTTAACTCCTCAAGGCTAATTTGTCCAGAGCTATCACTATCGAATAGCTGGAATCTTTCCAATAAAATTCTTTCCTGTTGATCACGATCGCTGTCACTACTAAAAGATAGACGATCAAAGACCTGAAAAGCGCGGGCGATATTTTGCCATAATTGACGGGCCAGAGGACGATGGAGAATCGTTTCCTCCTCCTGACCGGTAACTCCGTACTCCCGACGCAAAGACTCGACAGTTTCCGTTTCCGAGGCCGGCAATTCCGTCAATAAATGCTTGATCGCCTCCCTGGAACTCTTACCGGTTAACACTTGCAGCAATTCTGACCCCACCCGGCGATCGGGGTCTTTTTTCCAAGTCACCAACAAACTTTCCAACAAAGCATCGCGGTAACTCTGCAAACGCAACCAATCCTCGCGACTATACTGCTTGTCCGGATCGAGAAGTTCGGCCGATTCCACACCCAACTCCGTTAGAATTGCCTGATGTTCGGCCTCGGTAATCGTCAACTCTAAGCGCATTTGTTCTAGGATTTCGAGGCTGTGGCCGAAGTCAGTATATCCCTCCTCCAAAGCCTCTTTTAACAAGGCTTTATAGGCTTTTAAACACTTCTGGTGGCTGAAATCCGGCAGTATCTTGGCCAATACATACACCTCATCCGCGTGCAAAGCTGACAGCGATCGCCCATCAAGATATTTAGCCGTATCGAGACCCAGTTTACCCAACTGTTTACGCAATCTTCCTGCGAGTCCTTCTCGTTGGTAACGGCCCGGCTCCCTTGTCCAAGTGCGATATAACCATAAACTACTCAAAACAGCCGGTAAAATATCAGCGAAATAATACCAAAATTTTGGCAAAAGATTAATAAAAGGACGACCAGCGAAAATAAAGAAGAAATTGAAAATCAGAAAAGTTCCGACAGTAAAGACGCGGTGACGGATAATTTCTGTAGTTAAAGGCGACTTTTTGCGAATTCTATCGACTTTGTAGGCATTTTCAACTTTTTTACCGAGAAAGTAACCCAAAAAAGTGCAGATTGCCAAAGTTAAGGGGACAGCTACCAGCTTCGGAATCGCAATTGCCTGACCAGCAAGATAAAAACCCGGTTGAAAGAGGGATTCTAGTTGATTTTCTTCGTGCGCCCAAGCTCCAGAGAAATAATAGTCCCAATTGCCAGCATAGAGATAATAATAGATAGCATAGCCAAAAACTAAGCCAAAATAACCGTAATAAAGCCATTGGCGATCTCTGTTAGTAATCCCATCCCAATAGGATCTTTCCGCATCGATATCGATACAGGGACTCTGACAGGCAACACAGGCACTTTGTTCGCTACCATCTTCCCGGACAATACGACACATAGATTGAGTAATCCCACCGCGACTGTCTTCGTGAGCGGTACTATTCAGTAAACCCCTCGGTTCACCGTAAATCCTTTCCACTGGACTCATGGGACAGAAATAGTTACACCAAGATTTGCCCCCATACCAATAACCCACAAAGATCGCCACTAGAATAGTAAAGATTAAAAAGCTACCCAAGACTAAGCGATCGGAATTATCAAAGAGAATCCGTCCGCATAAACCCAAAAATAACAGACTTAATTGTAGATAGAGATAATTCCGGGCTAAAAAAGAGTTTTTAGGCACTTTATAGATTTCATAGCGGACTTTCCCCGATTTATCGGTGTGTTTTTTCTGACGCTGTTTACCCAAAGCGCGCGGTATTTGAGAAAGAAAGGATAAAGGACAGATACGCCGCCAGAGTTCGTGACCGAATACTAATAAGATAAAAATGCTACTAGGAACCACTATTCCCCAAAAAATCGGCGCAGCTAACTGATAGGAGGATTGGGGTAAGCAAACCCCCTGGACTTTAATGCAGACATCGGGATCAACTCTCAGGGGACTAGAGAGATTATTAGGATCGGTTAATTGTGCCGAAATAGGGTCAAAAAACAGAGAAAATATCAGAATTAACCAAGCGATGGTAACAACCCATCGCAGATAGTGCATTGATCGTTCGGGAATTTGTGCAAACATAGGTCTAAGTAGTGACGGAGAAGAGACTTTTAAGGGAGATTAGGGCTTCAATCCTCGAATTATCAAGCTTTTACTTTAATAGCGGCGAAAAACTTGCCTTTTTGAGGGACTGCATTGCCTTTTTCTACCCCCGAGGAAATTCCCCTTCAGGCAGCAGGATGCGGCGTTGACAAATTAACAGTGATCCAGTATATGTGGGAAAATTGTCTTAAAATATTATCTACGCTGCTACTATCACTAGACTAGAACATTAAAGAGCGTATTGGCTTAATCCTTCTCAAAAGTTTAAATTCTATGGCTGAAAGCTTGAACCATAAATCCGAAAAACCCTCTCCTCCTCCCGTCCCCCAAGAAAACCCTTGGCTAGAAGCAGTTAAAACCATTGTCACGGCTGGAATTTTGGCTTTTGGCATCCGCACTTTTGTGGCCGAGGCCCGTTATATTCCCTCTTCTTCCATGGAACCCACTCTCCAGATTAACGATCGCCTAATTATCGAGAAAGTTAGCTATCATTTTCAGAAGCCAGAACGGGGTGATATAGTGGTTTTTAGTCCGACAGCCGCTCTGAAAGCTCAAAATTTTCATGATGCTTTTATTAAACGGGTGATTGGACTGCCGGGGGATAAGGTGCAAGTCAAAAACGGTCTAGTTTATGTCAACGGTAAAGTTTTAGCGGAAAACTATATCGCCGAAGAACCTAATTATACTTTCGGACCGGTGACAGTTCCCCCCGATCAATATTTGGTTTTGGGCGATAATCGCAATAATAGTTATGATTCCCACGCTTGGGGCTTCGTTCCCCGGGAAAACTTAATCGGTCGCGCCGTGGTGCGTTTTTGGCCCTTCAATCGTCTGGGAGGACTTGACAACCCCGACGCTGCCACAAATCAGAATTAATGTCAAGAAAATAAATAGGGTTTGCGGCAAAAAGTACGGGCGAAGCATTCGGATAGAAAATCTACGGTTTCACCGATAGGTTATTGCCCGAATGCTTCGCCCCTACAGGACGCGGGCCGATGAAGACGCAAGGTTTTGAACGACGATTCTCTCAAAATCTTGCACCTGTTTCGCGAGAAAAGC
>NZ_JADBTF010000208.1:0-10403 GCF_020246295.1 Microcystis sp. M090S1
GTCAGTCTGTGGAGCGACCATAAGACCAGAACAGAGTAAATCTGTTAAGGCAGGTGCGAAAAATCCTTCGGGAAAGAAGCAGAAACCTAAATCGTGAGGTTTGGGAATCACCGTCCGTTTACGGCGGTGAGGATGTCAACTTTGTACCGGAGAGGTTTTAATTATGAGTTTTGCACGCGAGGCCGGTAGAGCCATCCGTTCTACCCTAGTTCTCTGGGTGATCACTGCGCTGATCTATCCTTTCTCGATGATCGCCATCGGTCAAATTCTTTTTCCCTGGCAAGCGAACGGGAGTTTGATCACCAATAATCAAGGTCAAGTGGTGGGTTCGGCTCTAATTGGGCAACCTTTCACCAGCGATCGCTATTTCAATAGTCGTCCAAGTACCACCGCCTACAGTACGGCCGATCCGAAAAACGATCCTAACAAAGTCCTGCAAACCGGAATTTCGGGGGCGAGTAACCTAGCTCCCAGTAACCCCGTATTGATCGATCGAATTAAAGGAAAACCCGATTCCGACCCGAAAAAAGCAATCGAGGGGGAGATTCCCCGATTAGAGAAGACGGGAATTAAACCCACCGCAGCTCTGGTGTACACCTCCGGATCGAGTCTCGATCCCCACATCACCCCGGAGGCCGCCAGAGCGCAGATCGAGCGGGTGGCGCGCTCACGCGGATTACCAACGAATCAAGTGGAGATACTGATTATCAAAAACACCGACGAGCGCTTTCTCGGCATCTTCGGCGAACCGGGGGTTAACCTGCTGAAACTGAATTTGGCTCTAGATGCGATCGCAAATAGCCAATAGGGTTTCTGATACTAAATCCTGTTTAAAAGGTATAGGAAAGTGGCAAGTGGGAAGAGAGAGTTTGCCTTTAAAAACCCCAAGTTAGTAGATTTACAAAAATGGGATGCAGCCGCTAAAAAACTAACTGGGAGAGTATTGTTTAGCTGATCTTACCTTGGGATTCACATTTAAAACCTTCATCGTGCCAAGCTTCTAAATCAACGGAATTTAAGGGAATGACTTGCCAACAGGGGGGATAGATTAATTGTCCCACAAAAGCCCAAATTATACTTCTAGTCACATCTAACCCAGTTTTTAGCTTTGATTCGTGATTACCCGGGATACCAATTTCTCGGACTGCATCGATTTCTACTGCTATACCGTGGGATTGCAAGTGAATTTCTGCTAACCATTTAGCGCGGGGTAAATGAGTAGGAGAGGTGACAACTTTTACTTTATGTACTCCCCATTGTTTTAAAATTGGCACGGCAAAGAAAAAATTGCCGAAGGTAGAATCAGCACACTTTTCTAACCAGACGTTAGTTTTTGGCGCTTTTGCCCGTTCAAATAGTAATAAAATACAGGGGTCTTTCGAGCCTTGGGAAATTAAAATCGGTATATCGGGGTATTGCTGGGCTAGATTGGCTACATAAATTTCCCGACGAATGCTGCCCCCCAAAACTAAGATGGCATCAATGGGTTTTTGTTGATTAATTGGCAAGCGGACGGCTAAATTAATCGCTAGATTAAGGATAATAAACCCAAAAACCAGAATCAGAGTTAGTTTTAACCATCTTTGCCAATTTCGGTGTTTACGCACAAAATTTTTCGATTTTTTCCCCATTGTTTAGAGATGGTGTAACAATTGTGCTTTGATAATTTTTTCTGCGGGGTTGAGTTTGACTAATTGTGAACCTGTCCCGTCTTTACCCGTAACTGTCACAGTCTCTACCTCTAAGGGTAGTTTTCGATTCTGATTGGTACTTAATAACACTATACTCCCCTCCCGGGCTGCTACCATGGCCGCTAAACTATCCTGTTTGTTGACGAATTGTAAAGCGGGTGAACCAAGATCGCCTAATTGTGATAGGCGTAAATTCTCGATCGCCAGTCTTTTCCCGTAACCTAATCCCGAAATCAGCAGCAGATTTTGCCGATGAGGGAGAGAAACACAGCCGGCTAGATGTTCCCCGTAGCGCAATCGCAAAATTGCTAAACCCTGAGCGGATTTACTCATCATTGGCAATAATTCCTCGCGCACGGGATAACGCAACACCCGACCGCTACTGGTGGCGATCGCTAAGTCCAGACCCTCGTGAGTAAAAATAGCGCCATACAGGCGATCGTCTTCTTTCAATTTCATGAGGGACAAACCCCGACTACCAACACCCTCTAATTCATCGATGGGAAGCCGCTTTATTCGCCCCTGTTGACTCAGTAAAAGCAATTCTTGATTTTTTTGAGGTTCCGTCAAGAAAAATTGATTTAACACGGCTTCTGAATCTTTTTGGGCGGTTTTGGTCAGCAGACTGGAGATTAACACCGGTTGATTGTCTTTTGGAGGAACTTCCCGGGTAGCAATCGGGTAAGCTTTAGCATTATCGAGGATAACTAGGAAATTTTCCCGTTTTTCGATCGCCTGTTGATAGATAATTAAACCCCGGTCCGGCACTCGCTCTTCTGGTGTCGTCCAACTAATTTTATCTTCGGCATCAAGCAATAAAATCGCATTTTCTGGGGGTTCTTGGGGCGTAAATAGGCTTAAACTCGGTGCATTCTCACTCTCAGACTTTTTCTTAACTTTATTCTCCTGTTTTTTAACCACAGAATCCTGTTTCTTCCCTTCTGTCTCCTGTCTCCTCTCTCCTGTCTCCTGTTTTTTAACCACAGAATCCAGTTTCTTCCCTGCTGTCTCCTGTCTCCTGTCTCCTGTCTCCTGTCTCCTGTCCCCCGACTTGCCAGTGGGAATTTTTGTCCGTCTGCTATCGGCGAATTTTTTCTTTAAAGAGCGCAATTCTTTTTTCAGAGACTTGAGAAACTCCTGACGGTTATGGAGGAGGGTTTCCAACTGTTGAATTTTTGTTTGTAATTCCGTCGCTTCCGTCTCTAATTTTTGTCTTTCCAAACCGGTTAGACGACGTAGGGGCATAGCCAAGATAGAATCAGCTTGAGCGTCACTAATGCCCAATTCTGCCTGAAAACGATACTTAGCCGTCGTCCCATCGGCAGCATTTTTGAGAATATCCACCACTCGATCGATATTCTGCAAAGCTAATAATAAACCCTCGACTAGGTGTAAGCGATCGCTGGCCTGTTGCAACTCATCGCCATACTGACGGGTGAGAGTCGTTTCTCGAAAGCGCAAGAATTCCTGTAAAACTTGTTTTAAAGATAACTGCCGGGGTTGATTATCGACCAAAGCGAGGATAATCGCCCCAAAATTAGTCTGTAGGGCCGTTTGTTGGTATAAAGCCGCCAAAACCTGCTGCGGTTGACTTTCCCGCTTTAATTCAATCACCACCCGAATGCCTTCGCGATTACTTTCATCGCGGATATCGGCAATTCCCTCCAATTTCCCTAAATTGACTAATTCGGCGATTTTTTCGATCCATGCAGCCTTATTCACCTGAAAAGGCAACTCAGTAACCACAATTGCCGTCCTTTCCCTTCGGCGCTTGCCCTCAATGATAATTGTTTCAGTTTTCGCCACTCCGCGCACGGGAATAATCCCCCTACCGGTGCGATAAGCCTCCCGAATGCCGGTATCATCTAAAATCTCGCCTCCCGTGGGAAAATCGGGCCCGGGGATAATTTCTACTAACTTTTCCTCGCTTAAATCGGGATTATCAATCAAAGCGATTAAACCTTCCACCACTTCCCCTAAATTATGGGGAGGAATATTAGTCGCCATCCCCACCGCAATACCTGAACAACCATTAAGAATAAGTATCGGTAACTGAGCGGGTAAAACAACGGGTTCCTGTTGAGAATTATCAAAATTACTGCTAAAATTAACGATAGCTTCGCTAATTCCCCCTAAAACCGCCTGATCACCGATGCCAGCCAAACGGGTTTCTGTATAACGCATGGCCGCCGGGGGGTCGTTATCGATCGAACCAAAGTTACCATGGCCCGATAAAAGTGGGTAACGACTGGAAAAATCCTGTACCATACGAACCAGTGCCTCGTACACTGACTGATCGCCGTGGGGATGATATTTACCCAAGACATCCCCCACCACCCGCGCACATTTACGAAAAGGGCGATCGGGGGTTAAACCCAGTTCGTGCATAGCGTATAATATGCGACGATGTACTGGTTTTAGTCCATCGCGTACATCCGGCAAGGCTCGCCCCACGATCACACTCATGGCATATTCTAGATAGGATCGTTCCATCTCTTGGTGTAAGGCCGTGGGTATAATTTGACCACTAGCTAAGAAATCCAGTTGTTTGGCCATGAGTCTCTCGTTTTCAATCTGTCTAGCTGTGAATCATAAGGCATTTTGCCCGTTTTAACCTTGTTTATCCCTGAGCATCCCTATGACGACTGTTTTGATTGTAGAAGACGACCCGATTAATTTTCGCGTTTTTGCCAAAATTTTGACCAAACGAGGTGGTCTAGAGGTTAAAGGGACCGAAGACGTGGAAGAAGTGCTTCGTATTGCTCGGGATAAGGAAGCGGACGTGATCTTAATGGATGTCTCCCTCTCCCATAGTGTCTATGAAGGGAAAGCGGTAGATGGCATTAAAATCAGCCAAATTCTCAAAGCTAACCCCGAAACCGCCGATTTACCCGTTATTCTCGTCACCGCTCACGCTATGGAGGGCGATCGAGAGAATTTTCTCAAGCAGAGTCAGGCCGATGGTTATATTTCTAAACCAGTGGTTGATCACCAAGCTTTTGTTGATCAAATTTTGGCGATCATCGATCAGAAGCTGGTCTAAGCTTTGAGTCTTCTTTTGTTAGTATATCAGTATTGATATAGGGTTGGCTGAATAAATCTAAAAACCTTGTTGGGTAAGACTTTTAGACTTTTTGTCAATCAAAAAGTACCGGCGACGGAAGTGATTGGGGGGAAAATCCCTGGACTTTTCCCCTGAAAATTAGGTAATTGACCCCCTCAAAATCGGTAAAACCCTACACCCTACACCCTGTCCCCACAAGAAACTTTTTGCCGCAAACCCTACTTAATCCTCCACTCTGCCATAGATGGCGTAGGCTCGATCGAGCGACCAGGCCCACATCTGATCCCCTAGGGAAAAATGCCACCATTCCCCCTTATGTCGGCTAAATCCCGCCTCCTCCATCACTTTAGCCAATAAAACTCGTTTTTGATGATAACTCTGTTCTCGCGGGCTTTTTGCGGCGATATAATAATCGGGATGCGATCGCTCACTGATCTCATCGATTTCTCCCCCCATGGGGATGGCTTGTCCCTTCTCGTCCACCAGGGTAATATCGATCGCCGCTCCGGTACTATGGGGAGGCGGAGTGGCGGCATTATCGCTGGGAAACGCCCAAATAGTGTAAACTTCTGTTAAAATCGCTTGACTTTCTGCCTCTGATAGTTTCTCTTTGGCTAATCCTCTTGTGTCTAGGAGAGTCTGAAAAGTATAATCGACCATAAATTGTTGCACTTCGATCGGTCGATAGGCATCAAAAATCAGAATTTGCCAACCAGGTTGATAGACTTGCAGACGGTTTTGAGCGTCAATCAGGGGATTTAACACCCCTTGTCGCAAAAAATAGGGAGATTTACCCCGATAATTAGCCCCTAATTTCTCGTAAGCGTGGGGAGAAGGGATAACAAATTTATCTGCGGGTATAGGTACTAGGGGTTCCCCACATTCACGAATAGGAATTTTTTGGTAGGGTTTCATCTCGTCGTCGAGAAACAGTAATTTTATTGATTGTCCACTCGATCGCCAGTTTACCGGAAAGACTAGATAGGGGAAATGCGGCCGGGAAAATCTAGGGACGTTTACGGGTAAAATAAACCCGTTATTCTTCCTCCTCAACGGTTGTAGGGAATTTCATACTGGCCCAAGTTAACTGTTTTTGCGGGTCTTTTTCCGGTTCACTAAAACTCTCTTTGAGTTGTTCTTTCACCTGGGCAATATTACCACTTTGAGCGGCATTCTTTAGATCATAGACATAACGAGCATTTTCGATCGCTTCCTCTTTACTACGAGAACTAGACTCAAAGCATTTTTCTAGGTCTTTGTAAATACCCTTTCGAGAGATTTTGAGAAAATATTGACGTTCTGTATCGATAAGTTTAGCCAATAATTCTAGGTGCATGGAATCCTCGGCACAGATATCCGCGAGTATATCCCATTCTTCACTCCCCAAAAGATTATTATCCGCTCCCGGTCGCGGGTCTTGAAAAGTTTCTCCAGTCACTTGTTTATAAATCTTCGGTAATTGGTCATCAAATTCGTGCTTTTCTTCCCTCCAAATCCGGCGAATTTCGCTGAGTTCCTCCGTGGTAATTAGGGTAATATCTTTCATCTCCTCTGGGGCATTAGTACGCACGCTCTCCTGAGCCTCTAATACCCTTCTCAGCCAATATTCTCGCCATTTTTTAGTATAGGGTCCCGGTATGGGTTCGATCGATATTTCTCCATTTAAGTTTCTTTCAAATAATTGTACTTTCCCAAAGATACGGCGAAAATCCCGTTTTGGTCGGTCATCTTCTATATCTAATTCGTTGCGAAGGTCTAAAAGCGGTTGTAACCATTCTTTTTCTTGGTCATTCTGTATCATTGCCTCCATCGATTTATCTTTATTCACCAACGTACACACCCAACAACCAAAGCGCGAATCTCCACAGCTAGGAGTGGAAGTATCTACCACTAGGGGACATTCATTATCCGCAGTCGCTCCTCGATACATTGCTAATAATTCTTTGTTATCTCCTCCCCAGGGATTTTCCCACTGCATTAAGTACATCCATACTTCATCAGTACGCCAATCTTCTATGGGAGTATAAACAAGTGAATTAATCAAGTGAGTATGAGGGCTAAGACGCTCCCTTAATCTCCCTACTTTATGTCTTTCTATGGTTACTGATCGTGCGGAGCTTTCCGTTTTTCGCGCACCTAAAATAACTATTGCCTCACCATTTTCTCTAACAACATCTCGAATAAAATAATTAACAGGTTGTATTTTCATCCGTTCAGTACACCAGCGAAATCCTCGTCGTGGTGCGGGATAGCCCTTCCCAATCAAACAAACCCAGAAAGTTTCCTTAACAGAAGGATTGATCTGATAAGGTTTAATAGGTATTTGATGATCTTTCGCCGATATTTCCAATTTTTTTATACATTTGTTAACCCAAGTAGATACAAGAGGATTTTCTACCAATGTATCTGTTGTAATAACATAAATTGTTTTATGTCTTTTTTCTTCTGGCAAACTAGCGATCGCATTCCAAACCAATTGTAAAACTGCTGTGCTATCTTTTCCCCAAGATACACCTATGATCCAGGGAATACTGTCTAGACAATATAACTCTTGTATTTCTTGAGTAATACTTTTGATATCTTCTACGAACTCCTCTATAGCACGATTAGGAAAAATAGAAGTTGTTTTTTCAAGCATAATGTTATCAACAAAAAGATCAACTAATTTCTAAAAATATTCTGACGATGCCATTGGATAGCTTCAAGTTTTGGATAGTGATTTTCTAGAGTGGGTAATAAAATATTCATACCATGAAAGTCTTTAATGGCTTTAGCATTAGGAGAAATTTCTTGAAAGTCTTGACTAATCATAATTTTGTATTGATCGTCAATAGTAAATAGTCCTTGATCGAATGCCCAATGATGATTTTTACAAAGAGATAAACCATTGTTTATCTGGTTATCATAGAATCTGGCAAAAGGTTTGATATGTGCGCCATCGACAATACTTTGTGTCAAGGAGTGGATGACTTTAAGACCACAAAAAGAGCATTGATAATCGTATAAATGGACTACTGACTTGCGAAATAACGCATCTCTAACTATAGACTTTCTAAAATAATATTTTGTCTGTGTTTCTCCTTCATCTAAAACGCTACGATCTAGTTGAGTGTCATCATCTTGTTGTAAGACTTGATTAATTTCTAAAATATCTTCTAATTGCTTTTGACTAGAAGAAAACCAAGCTTCTATTAGAGTATCAATTAGCTGTCGTCTAGCTTCTGGTTCCTGTAAAAGTTTATACAATTCCTCATCTAAAATCGCATAATCTACATCTGCTCTAATTTTGGGAATAGTTTGAGGACGGCCCCCACTATAAATATCACTAAACTTTAGCTTCCAAAATCCATCATTTTTAAGATGAAAGAATGGTAAAGCTAACCCACCTTTGAAGGCATCTGGGTTTAAACGCTTCCAATATTTATCAAAAGTATCGATTAATTCATCAGAAATATAGATTTTATTGTCCTGAATTTGAGAATCACTAATTAACTCAATTACTGATAATAATAAGATAGGCTTATAAGGTGCTTCACCACTTTGCTTAGACTTATTGACTTTAATTTTAGAAAATAAGTCACAATAATATTTTAAATTGCGTAGGGGAAGACTATCGACCATAGGGGGGGGGAGATATGCGGCTAAAAAAAGGAAACTATTACCAGCATACAGAAAAACATCCCACCGAGAGGAAAAAATATAGAAAGCCTAGAGAGATAGTCATAATAACATCGATCGAGCGCGGCTGACAAGCGATCGCAAAATCGAACTTATGTACTATGATCAACCCTTAATGCAACTTTAAAAACCCACTTCCCACTCCCTCCTATACCCTTTAAAGAGGATTTAGTATCACTTTCCCTGGTTGAGGGTTTAAGTCCGGTTAGGGATTAAAGAGTAACTCCACCGTCCACGGGTAAAACCACACCAGTCATATAGGGGTTGATAATCAAACTCAATACTGCTAGGGCGACTTCTTCGGGTTGCCCTAAATGTTCGACAGGTAGAGCAGAAACCGCCCATTTGCTCAGGTCGGAGCGTTCCGAATCACCTTGACTGCTCCAGATACTTGTATCTTCTATTAATCCGGGGGCAACAACGTTAACGCGAATAGGAGCGATTTCTAGGGCGAGGGCGCGTCCAAATACGGCTACGGCACTATTAGCGGCGGCTATGACGGAAATTCCGCCCATTTTGGAATATTTGAACATAGTGACGCTGGATGTCAGGGTAATAGAGCCGTCCTTGGCCAAAGTTTTCAGGGAGCCACGCACTGCTAAAAAGGTTGCCCAGAATTTCTCCATACCTCCCCGGGCCGTTTCTGTGGTCATTTCGGTTAATAAGGCTCGCGGCATATTTCTGTCTCCGAGAGAGGTGACTACTAAATGGTCAAAGTTGCCAATTTCTGCAAAAAAGGCATTAACAGAATCTTCTTCTAAAAAATTAACAGTTTTGGCTTCAATCTCCCCGGAAATTAGGGCAACAGCGGCAGCTAATTTCTCTTGAGAAGCATGGGAAAGCACCACTTTTGCCCCCAGGGAGAGCAATTTTTCGGCAATCGCTAGGTCAATCCCAGAGCTTGCACCAATAATAACGACTTTTTTACCCGATAAGGAATCAAACATTTTTTTTGTCTCCAAAAATTCAAGAAAAACTTACAACTATTACAGTACATTGACTGGCTTTTGGGCGGCAACTAACCAATAAGTTATGGCCGAGGAACTTAGCAAATTATCCAGAGGCTTAATGTTTAAATTATAGGTTTCTTCGTCTAATTTTCCCGATTGCAATTCCTCTGTTAACCAAGACTTAAGATGGCGAAAATGTCTGAACCAGCACTCCTCCGTCACCTCGACAAATTGAACATCTTTAAACCCTGCCTGTTGATAAAGATTTTGATACTCTGCCCTATCTTTGACCGTGTTTGCTTGGGGAACTGTCCAATCCCCTAAAAGTTCTGTTGTGGCAAAACTCAGATCTGAGAGAATTAAGGTTCCCCCCGGCTTTAATACTCGCCAAGCTTCTTGGAGGAATTGCCGCCTGGTATTAAAATAAAAAGCCGCTTCTACACAAATAATTTGCTCAAAAGAATGATCGGCAAAATCCATCTCTACTGCGTCCATTAACAGAAATTTACCCTCGGGAAAATTCAAGAGACTTCTAGCAATTTGTGTCGGAGAAATGTTAATGCCTACAATTGCTGTCAATGGGTAATATTTGAGAAGATAATGAGTAGTTGCTCCTAAACCACAGCCAACGTCAAGAATTGTTCCCTGTTTGTTGGGAATAAATTCTAAAAGTTTCTCCATCAGAGTAGAGGATGCTTCCTGTTGATCTTGAGTATGGGAGAGCCAATAACCGACATTAAAAAACTCTCTTTCACCATAAAACTCTCGAATCGAAGGACTACAAATTAAATCATCGAATCTACTAATCCATTCATTTTTATCCATTTTTAAACTTACTTAACTCTTTCGGCAAAAAACTACATTAGTTTAACACGATTTGGCTTAGTGGGACTTAAACAAATTTCAAGCCCAAACAAAGCCTAAACTGGCTTTGTAAGCGGCAAACACATCCCGATTCTCGGTCAGCCACTCAAAGAAACGGAAAGACATCGCTGTCCGAAAAGCTTCCAAGGCTTCCAC
>NZ_JADBTF010000209.1:0-2888 GCF_020246295.1 Microcystis sp. M090S1
TTAAACGGGCGTGGAGGACAGCATAAGACTTCTGTTAAAGAAGCAGCATCCCGTGAAGCGTCAACCCAGCGGTCGGTCGTTCAATTAAGTTTGTTTGATCTGCCGGTCATCACCGTCCGGCCCCGGCGGTGAGGATGTCAAAATACAGAAGTAGGCATTGGGAATGGATGATGGCTAATAGCGAAAGTGAAGAGCGGCAGATAGCTTTGGCAATATACACAAATATTAGTCCCGTCCGCTGTCCGCTCGACTGCGCTGTTATGCGGCATATTCATCGATTACCCCAAAATTACATCCGTTTCAGCAACTCATCATACTCATGTGCGCCAATCCAGTACCAATAAATATGCTCAGACTCTAACAAACCCAAAGCCCGATAGTTAAGGCTGACACGAGCGGAGTAGATCGGTTGCTTTTGACTGACTTGTTTAAACTGAAGGCTGGGGTGATACGGATCTTCTTGCCAGAGTGCATAAGCTTTGGCTGCTTGTTCCTGAACTGATGCAGGAAGATTATTAAGCTGTTTACGAAACGTTTTGGTGACACTTGATTTCATTTTTGTGTCGGAAATACTTCACTGGCTAGAGTAGTTTCACCCATTGCTATTTCCTGACGCACCATCGCAGTCATCTGCTCCCATTGCTCATCTGTTGTGGCAGCAAAACTAGCTTCCCATTTTTGCTCGTCTTTCAACTCATCCAGAAACCGCGATGCGATTGCATCTTGTTGTTCGGGCGGAAGTTGTTGGATTTGGGCGATCGCCTGTTGCAGCAGTTTAGTCATAGGTTTATTACAAACATTGCCTCCACCTTGTTCAATAAAAAAGGGGTTAGTTAATACCCCCCTGATTTTTTAGGGCTGCCCGGCCAGTTCCGACTCTAATTTGGCCAGAATCTGGGGTTTAAGTTGCTCGAGTTTCTGTTTTAACATCCGCTTGCTAATTTGTGGGCTGCCACCCTGGGCCAATTGACTATCGGTCAGCCATTGCCGCAAAATTTGGCATTGATTGGGGGGAATATTAGCGGTGATCACATTTTCACAGATAGGGCCGCCTTCGAGGGGGAAAAATAAAATCCAGTATTGACCGGTTTCGGCGAGGGTTTTGGTCATTTTTTGACCTTGGGGGGTTTTTAAGTCCAAATAACAGGGCAACCAGCGGGGTCCCCATTGACGATGATAGAGGACAGTAATCAAGAGAATCATCGGGTGAGGTGTGGGTAAAAAGAGGAATTGATTATAACGGACACTAGCAACCCGGACGGCGATATCCTCTCGATCCAACATTACCCATAAACTGGCAAAAACGCCGTCAGCAGCTCGGAGACAGCGTGAGAAGACAATTTTTTGGCGCGGTTTATCCTCGGGCCAACTGGACTTGAGACAGATATCCCTCGCATTAGCAGCAGAAACAATGGTTTGATTTAAATCATCAAGGGTTTTGATTTTGCTGGTGTAATCGTCAGTTTTTTTGACTATTTCATTTTTGACTAGGGGTTCAAGTCGTTCGAGACGTTGTAGTATATCTGTAACACTTGACGGGCGATCGCTGGGTGCTTTGGCCAAGCAGCGCAGGATTAACTGTTCTAATTCTGGCGGTAATTGCAACCTAGAATTAAAGGAACGGGGTTCGGCGTAGTGGTGAACCTCATACCAACCGCCAAAGGAGGGATTATCGGGAAAAACGGGCGTTTCTCCCGTGATCATCTCGTACATCATAATCCCAAAACTGTAGATATCGGAACGATGATCGAGTTCTTTACCTTCCATCTGTTCTGGGGAACAATAGGCTAAGGTTCCCATAAACGATTGGGTTTGGGATTCTCCCGATTGGATGAGTTTAGCGATGCCAAAATCGAGAATTTTCACCAATTCCCCTAATCCTGAGTCCTTAATCACCATAATATTGCTTGGTTTGATGTCCCGGTGAATAATCGGACACATCTCCCCTTGGAAGATAATACCCTTATGGGCGCATTCCAGGCCGAAACAAATCTGACGGGTGAGATTGAGAAAGCGCGGGAGGGGCAGCGGCTGATGTTTGATGATTTCACTCATGCTCCCCCCCTGCAAAAATTCCATGACGTAGAAGGGGACTTCCTTGTCATCTACACCATAATCACGAACTTTAACAATATGAATACTTTTTTCGCCTAAAAGTGCCGAAATAGTCGCCTCTCGCTCGAAGCGCTGACGCATTCTTTGGTTGAGGAGAGTTTGCGAGAGTAATTTCACGGCGACGGTTACGCCACCTAATAGTTTATCTTCTGCTCGATATACTTGTCCCATGGCGCCGCTACCGATCAACTCGACCAGTTGGTATCGATTGGCAAGTAAGCTCCGATGTCTAGATTCTGCCGACATAGCTAGGCTACTGTGTTAATTATAGTGAGTCTGGTGGAGAGAGTTTTGGTTCTTCGTTACTTGGTATGGTTCGAGCAGGGGGCATAAATCGACTAAATCCTTATCTGGCAAGAGACTTAATTGATTAGCTCGTTCTAGATCGAAAACAATTGGCAAAAATCGCAGCAATGTCTTTCTAGATAAGGGTTTCATCCCTTATAACCCCCGTCCATTACACAACACAAACCGAAGAACCTTTTTTCCGGGCTAAAAGCATCATTTTTAACATATATTTATTTTCAGGCATTTTTAGTCATTGCCCCTTGCATAATTAATTTTTGGGGGTTGAAAAAATGAAAAAACTAAGTATAAAGTACCACAAAATCTCTAAATAGACAATTTGATTGATTATGGCTCTTCGTTACTTGTTATGGTTCGATAGGGGGACATAAATCGACTAAATCCTTATCTGGCAAGAGACTTAATTGATTAGTTCGCTCTAGATAAAAAACAATTGACAAAAATCGCAGCAATGCCTTTCTAGATAA
>NZ_JADBTF010000021.1:0-6349 GCF_020246295.1 Microcystis sp. M090S1
AAAATCGCCAAATGCCTTTCTCTATAAGAGTTTCATCCCTTATAACCTCCGTCCATTGCATAACACAAACCGAAGAACCCATTTTTCTAGAGTAAAAACAGACGGTTCTTCGTTACTTGGTATAGTTCGATAGGGTGGCATAAATCGACTAAATTCTTATCTGGCAAGAGATTTAATTGATTAGTTCGCTCTAGATCGAAAACAATTGATAAAAATCGCCAAATGCCTTTCTCTATAAGAGTTTCATCCCTTATAACCTCCGTCCATTGCATAACACAAACCGAAGAACCTTATTTAGGGTTTGCGGCAAAAAGCTTTTCGGTGGTGGCAGGGTGTGGGGTAGTGGAGCATTTGGCTGAAATTTCCCTAAACCCCTAAATCCCTATCACCCTATCTCTCGACTCCTGAATACTGACTCCCCGAGAGATTAACTTGCTTGGGAGGAGACAAAACCCGATAACTCGCGAAAACGGATCTCATCGCGGTGGGGATCAGAGCGACTAACTTGTACTTGAAAGCGATCGCCTAAAGATACCGAGCGCTCAAAACGATGGGGTAATTCTAACCCCAATTCCTCCAATAAAATCAAGCCTAAATTTTCCTCTTCCCGCAGCCAGCGCAACACCAAAGCTTGCCAGACTTGATCTCCCTGTCGTCGCAAGAATTCCAAACTCCAATAACGATTAGTTTGTCGTTCCACCGAGGTGGCTTCTTGGGCTGAACTAGCGACACTATAGAGAATTTCCTGCATTCTATCCCGGGTAAAAGGCAGTTGATCGCCCCGGAGATGGGCTTTTAGTTGAAAATGGGTCAAAAGGTCAGTATAACGGCGAATTGGCGAAGTTACTTGGGAATAGGTATTCAATCCCAGACTAGCATGACGGTTAGGAATCGTCGTCATCTCACTGCGCGGCATACAGCGACGCAAGGCACAGGAACGCACCGGGCCCGCAGGTAGTAAAATTAACTCCTCATCGGGGGGTAATTCCGGTTGTGGTTGTCCGCGGAAAGGCACGGGTATCTCGTGTTCCTGACAGTAGCGACCGGCGATTTCTCCGGCTAAAATCATCATTTCCGCCACTAATTGCCGAGATGGAGAAACTTCCTGCAATTCTACGATAATTTCGTCGTTATCCTTCACCTTAATGGATGATTCTGGCATTTGGATGTTAATCGATCCCTGAGATTTGCGCCATGCGTGGCGTTGTTTTGCCCAACGGTTGAGAATCCTTACTTCCGGTTCATGCTGCAGATCCAGATGTAACATTTCGTCCACATCTTCGTAGGTGAGGCGATAGGTAGGTTTAATTGTACTAGGATGAATCCGATAATCTGCGATCGCCCCCGTTTCATCGAGGATTACCCCAAAACTCAATGCGGGACAAAGTTTACCCTGTACCAAACTCATTGGACCGGCGGCCAATTCTAGGGGAAACATGGGAACCATTCCCGTGGGAAGATAAAGACTGGTACTGCGACGACGTGCTTCTAGGTCTAATTCATCATCGGGAAGCACTAAACGGCTAGGATCGGCAATATGGATCCAGAGACGATGACCACCATCCGCGAGCATTTCCACCGATAATCCGTCATCGATTTCCTCGGTACTTTCATCGTCGATGGTATAAATTTTTTGGTGGGTTAAATCGAGACGATTGTTGACATCCGCATCCGCAGGGGGATTGAGTAAATTAAGACGCGCCACATCAAGTACCTTTTTCGAGAATTGAACGGGGTAGGAACTGCGTCGCAGGAAAAGGTTTTCGTGACTACTCCACCATTTCAAATCGACTAACAATTCAAAAGCAGCCTCGGGGGTTTGGGAACGGCCCAGCAGCGAGAGTATGTCCATGGCTGCTGGATATTTTTGTTCGGGTTGGAGGATAAATTTTTCTAGAGATTCCAGACGAATTCGATCGCTTTCTGACCATTCTACCGTTTCACCGGCCAAGGCCTGTTGGAGACGTTGGAGAAATTGGCTTTTTTCCCGTTGACGCTGTTGTTCCACCTCTAGCTGGTGTTTGATTTCCTCTACCTGATTTTCCGATCGGGCTTCGTAACCATCCCCTTTATTTTTAAAATAAACTTTATCATCACTCAAGAGACAATGGGCCGCATAGCAAAACTGGGGACCGCGATCGGAAAAGAGAATCTCGGCCATGGTTTCGGGAGTGACTAACTGATTTTCCCCGGCTAATAATTCCCAGGCCACTTCTAAACCACTAGCATCTAGATAGGGTTGGACTTCCCGCAGAAAATTTCCGATCTCTTTATAGTTGGATGGACCTGCTTTGATAATGTAATCGAAGCGTTGGGGACGCAGTTTATGCGGGTTTCCCCCTTGATCGATGACGATCCAATCTTTTTTACCTTCTGGGCGATCGATCACCCCTAAGCGCCTTTCTCCTTGGACTCGAAATTCTACCAGCGTTCCCTTTTCCACTGCTTCCCCTTACTGCCTATCTATTTTGTCTATTTTCTATCATCCTCGATCGATTACTCGATCGGCAAGAGCAATCGTCAATCCCCACCCACTAGATAGGTATAACGTCGCAAACTGCGTTCATAATCCTGTAGTAGTAATTGGGATTCTTCCACAGTCATGCGATTTTCCTGCAAAGCTTGTTCACAACGAAGACGAATTCTTTCTAACAGGTCTTCTGCGGAATACTGCACATAACTTAATACTTCCGTGATCGTATCTCCTTTGACTAGATACTCGATATCGTACCCCTTGGGACTCATCTGAATATGTACCACGTTAGTATCGCCAAAAAGATTATGTAAATTACCCATAATCTCTTGATAAGCACCCACCAGAAACATTCCTAGATAATAAGGTTCTGGAGAATGTTTACCGTTTTTGTACTCCAACGGATGCAATTCTAAAACTGATTTTACGTCCCCGCGCAAATCGATAAACTGGGCAATTTTCCCGTCACTATCACAGGTTAAATCGGCGAGAATCCCTCTTTGGGTAGGTTCTCGATCAAGACGATGGATCGGCATAATTGGAAATAGTTGATCGATCGCCCAACTATCGGGAACTGACTGAAAAACCGAGAGATTGGCATAATAAATTGAGGCCATAATTTGCTCTAAGTCTTCCAAGTCATCGGGAACATAATCCTGTTGTCGGGCCACTTGCAGAATTTTGTGACAACAAGCCCAGTACAATTGTTCGGCTCTAGCTCGTTCCTTGAGACTGAGATAACCGAAATTAAACAGACTAATCGCCTCCTCTTTGAACTGTCCCGCATCGTGATAAGCTTCCTGATAATTGCGCTCATCGATACCCGTGTAGGTTTCCCAGAGATTACGGAGGATAAGATGTTCTTTCCCATTGCAGGGATCGGGGGGATTTTGGGGAACCTCACTACTTCCCAAGATATCAAAGACTAACACCGATTGATGAGAAGCGATCGCCCGGCCACTTTCACTGATGAGAATTGGGGGTGAAATCTGGGCATCTTCACAAGCTTCCTTGACCTCGGCCACGATATCATTGGCATAATTCTGCATATTGTAGTTTTTTGAGGCGTAGAAGTTAGTTTTTGAGCCATCGTAATCGACCCCTAAACCACCCCCCACATCGAGATAGGTCATATTTGCCCCTAATTTCGCTAATTCCACATAAATCTGACTAGCTTCGCGAATGGCATCCTTAATGACGCTAATAGCGGAGATTTGCGACCCGATATGATAGTGCAGCAGTTGCAGACAATCTAACATCCCCGCTTGTTCTAATTCCGTCACCACCGTTAAGATTTCCGGGACGGTTAAACCGAATTTTGCCCGGTCTCCCGTGGAACATCCCCAACGGCCCACCCCTTTTGTCCCCAGTTTCGCACGCACTCCCAAATGAGGGGCAATTCCTAACTGACGACTGACCCGCAGGGTTAAATATAATTCTTCCAATTGTTCGATGACAATCAAAGGCCGATGACCGAGACGAGTGGTCAACAGGGCTGTTTCCAGGTATTCTTTGTCCTTATAGCCGTTACAAATTAGCAATGGTTGTGTTTTGTCATTTTTGCCGTTTAAGGCAGGTTCTAGGGTAGCTAAAGCAATCATTAGCTCAGGTTTTGAACCAGCCTCAAGCCCAAATTGATAGGGTTTACCAAAACGCACTAAAGACTCGACGATGTGACGGTGTTGATTGCACTTGATCGGATAGACACCGCGATAGACATTGGCATAATTATAACGGGCGATCGCTCGGTTAAAACAGGCATTCAGGCGCTCGATCCGGTCTTCCAAAATATCACTAAACCGAATTAACAAGGGTAAACCGATATTACGCCGCTTAATCGCCGAAACTAACTCGTATAAGTCCAAAGAACCGCCCCTTTCTCCCTGGGGCGAAACGGTAATATTTCCTGCGGCATTGATCGAGAAATAGGGTTCTCCCCAGCCTTGGATGCGATAGAGATTTTCGCTATCTTCGATCGACCAATGTTTAACGGGGGCAACTTTTTCGAGGTTGTTACCGTCAGAAGGGGTCAGATCCACTGGAGATAATTGCTTTTCTTGTTTCTTAAGTTGAGTTTTACCCGCCATTGTCTATCTCGCTCCGTGTGAGACTCCGATCTTCTATCTTAAGTCAGACTTCCTGTCCGCGACCAAGATTCCGATCGTGATAGAATCTATTAGCCCTCAGGAGGCAGGATTCAGGAGACAGGATTCAGGAGACAGGATTCAGGAGATTATTTGTATTTTCTCCCCATCCCCCATCACCCTAGGGTTGATTCATAGTAGGGTTGATTCATGAATCAACCCTACCCATCACCCCGTTCCCCTGTTCCCTTCTCCCCAAAATTTTATAGTGAACCGCTTATGAAATTATTAGACTCAAAAGGACGTTTATTCGGTAAATTTAGCTTGCTTGATATTGGAGCGGCCTTAGTAATTTTATTGACAATTATCGGGATTTTTGTTGTCCCGGGGACGAGTGGTAAAAGTACGATCGCTCAAGTTACCAAAGAACCCATAGAAGTGGATGTTATTGTCCGGGGTTTAAGTGTTCTCAATCCCAATGCTTTGATTAATCAATTCAATACCGAGAAGAAAACTAATATTGTTATTCGTAATCAACCGGCCGGTCAAGTGGATATAAAAAATGTTAAACCTTTATCGAGAAATGTCTTAGTTCCGCAGCCGGATGGTAGTGTGAAAGTCCTACCCGATCCCCGCACGGAAAACTATTCTCAAGATATGATTATGACTCTCAGTGGTCAAGCGGAAGTTACTGATACTGGTGCGGTTGTTGGCGGTCAAAAGGTGAAAATTGGCACTTTAATCGAGTTAGAAGGAGATAATTATAATTTCAACACCAGTGTTATCGATGTCCGTTTACCAAAAAGGTCTTAGTTAGTAAACAGTGAGCAGTAATCAGTGAAAAGACAGTAGGAAACTTCTATTTAACACTGCTCACTTGAAAACTCAAATCTGATAACTGATAACTTACCCACTGATAACTGATAACTGATAACTGATAACTGATAAGAGGATTAACTGCTATTTATACACCGCCTTTAGCTCGTTTGATCGAGCAGTTACAAAAATTACCCGGGGTGGGACCCAAAAGCGCTCAACGTCTGGCCCTCTATATTCTCAAACGACCGGAACAAGATGCGATCGAATTGGCCCAGGCGATCGTAGCAGCCAAAAAACAAGTAGGATTATGTCAGGTTTGTTTTCATCTTTCGGCCGAACCGATTTGTGAAATTTGCCGCAATCCTAACCGAGAAACGGGGACTATCTGTGTGGTAGCTGACTCCAGAGATGTGATTGCTTTGGAGAAAACAAGGGAATATTCGGGTAAATATCACGTTTTAGGGGGTGTTATCTCACCTATGGATGGGATTGGACCGGATCAATTAAATATACAGTCTTTAGTCACCAGAGTCAGCCAGAAAAAAATTCAGGAAGTTATCTTAGCTATCAGTCCCAGTGTCGAAGGGGAAACCACGACTTTGTATATCGGGGGTTTACTGAAACCCTTCACTAAAGTTACCCGTATCGCTTTCGGGTTGCCCATGGGTGGTGATCTAGAATACGCTGATGAAGTAACCCTAGCGAGAGCTTTAGAAGGTCGTCGGGAATTGTAAAATCTCGCCAAGGTTGGGATTAAGTAGGGTTTGCTGAATAAATGTGAAATGTAGGCAAGGTAAGGGTTTTGTGGCTTTTCTCGTGAAACAGGTGCAAGATTTTGAAAGAATCGTGCTTCAACACCTTGCGTCTTCATCGGCCCGTGTCCTGTAGGGGCGAAGCATTCGGGCAATAACCTATCGGTGAAACGTAGATTTTCTACCCGAATGCTTCCCCCGTACTTTTTGCCGCAAACCCT
>NZ_JADBTF010000210.1:0-2589 GCF_020246295.1 Microcystis sp. M090S1
CTGGCAAGAGATTTAATTGATTAGTTCGCTCCAGATCGCCAACAATTGACAAAAATTGCGGCAATGTCTGTCTCTATAAAGGTTTCATTCCTTATAACCCCGTCCATTGCATAAGACAAACCGAAGAACCGTTAATTTAAGCAATAACACACCCTAACTTTGTATTAATGCAAGAAATGACGAATGCCTGTTAAGACCATAATTAAACCTAACTCATTAGCGGCATTAATCGAATCCTGATCTTTTAAAGAACCTCCCGGTTGAACAATTGCCTCGATACCAAACTGGGCCGCCGTGCGAACAGAATCATCAAAGGGGAAAAAGCCATCACTAGCTAAATAGCCACCTTTGGCCGCTTCTGCTGCTTGTTCAAGGGCAATTTTTACCGAACCAACGCGATTCATTTGCCCCGCACCAACGCCTAAAGTAGTTTGATTTTTCGTCACCACAATAGCGTTAGATTTAACGTGCTTAGATACCTTCCAAGCAAACAGTAATTCCGCTAATTGTGCGGGGGTAGGTTGTTTTTCCGTCACCACGCGCCACTCATCCGGAGTTTCCACCACGTCATCGGCCGCTTGTACTAGAAAACCGCCAGCGATAACTTTTACTGTTTGTTTTTCTCCCCTGCTTAAATCCGGCAGCAATAAAATCCGCACTTTTGACTTTTTAGCGAGTATATCCCGGGCTTCGGGGCTACAATCGGGGGCAACCACGCATTCTAGGAAGGTTTTCGTTAATTCTTTAGCGGTTGCTTCGTCTATGGCTTGATTTAGGGCAACAATACCCCCAAAAGCCGAGATAGCATCGGCGTTAAAAGCTTTAGTATAAGCTTCCACTAAGCTACCACCGATCGCCACCCCACAGGGATTAGTGTGTTTCAAGATAGCGGCAGCCGGTTCTTCCCTGCCGAATTCGGCGATTAAACGGCGGGCTGCTTCTAAATCGACTAAATTGTTATAACTTAGTTCTTTTCCCTGTAATAAGGTCGCTTTTCCCCAACCTTGAGCCATTGTACCGCTACCATACCAAGTGGCACTTTGGTGGGGATTTTCGCCGTAACGCAGGGTTTGTAGGGCATTTCCCGCCAAATTAAAGCGAGTCGTTTCCCCGTTTAAGCTGGCGAAATAGGCAGCGATCGCACCATCGTAGGCATTGGTTAAAGCGAAGGTTTCCCCCGCCATTTTTTGACGGAATTCCAGGGAGATTTCGCCGTTATTTTGCCGTAATTGGCTTAAATACTGCTCGTAATACTTCGGGTTACTGATGACAGTCAAATGGGCGAAATTTTTAGCTGAGGCGCGTAACATCGCCGGACCACCGATATCGATTTGTTCGATCGCCTGAGCGGTGGTGACATCAGGATTGGCGATCGTCTGTTCAAAGGGATAGAGATTAACCACCACCAAATCAAAAGGACGAATTTGATTAGCCTCCATTTCCGCTAAATCTGACTCCCAATCCCGTCTGGCCAAAATACCGCCATGGATGCGAGGATGGAGAGTTTTCACCCTTCCGCCCAAGATTTCAGGAGATCCTGTATATTCTCCCACTTTAATCACGGGAATTCCCGCCGATTGGAGCGTTTTGGCGGTTCCTCCACTGCTAATAATTTCAAAATCAAATTCTTCTGTTAGCTGACGGGCAAAGTCAACTATTCCGGTTTTGTCAGTGACGCTGATCAGCGCTAAACGTCCCATAGTAGTGATCTATAAGCAACAATCTCAGTATATCCCAGCCCTAACCCGTTAAAAATTAAAAAAAGTAGGTTAGTAAATAATCAGCTGCTTCTATATTTTCGTCTCTCAAATATCAACTTATGCCAAGGAAATTTGTAAACTCCTCCTTGAAAGATTTAGTCTGACTTGTTAAAAAATACAGGATTTTTCAGGGTAACGAATTCGATCGAGATTAGTGAAAACCTCTTGGCAACCGTCATCGCCAAATGTTCTCAGATTACCATCATCTAGGAGAGTAGCCACTTCTGGTAAACTGGTACCACTGGTACTTAGTTCGAGGTTATCTCAAAATAATCTGGAGGACGAGCTTTTCCCTCATGTCTGACGTTTATCTAATTGGTGGCCCCAATGGTTCCGGGAAAACCACCGTCGCTAAAAAAATTTTACCCAACTTTTTAGGCGTTATCGAGTACGTTAACGCCGATGAAATTGCCGCCGGACTCTCACCTTTTAATCCTGAGTCGGTTGCTATCCAAGCAGGACGGTTGATGTTAGAAAGGCTGGTAACACTGAAGTGCCAAGGAATAGATTTTGCCTTTGAAAGCACCCTGGCAGCCCGACATTTTGCCCGTTTTTTGAGAGACTGTCGCAGTTCTGGCTATAGGCTCAATCTTATTTATTTTTGGCTACAAAGTCCAGAATTAGCTTTAGAGAGAGTTCACAGAAGGGTAGCCAGTGGCGGTCATAATGGGACTTAGACAAAAAACAAATCGAGAAAAGCCTCAACTCCAATCCCCGCCTGGGATTTACTTCGAGAAGCCCAAAATCGCTGAAACCCAGATATATCAAGGAAAATCATCAATCGAGGTTAAACCTTTGTACCCTAATGGTTTGAGCCTTTTTTGCTGAC
>NZ_JADBTF010000211.1:0-4550 GCF_020246295.1 Microcystis sp. M090S1
CCGCTTCCCCACTTCCCCACTTCCCCATTCCCCCACTCCCCCACTTCCCCATTCCCCCATTTCCCCATTTCCCCATTCCCCCATTTCCCCTAAGAAATTATGCAAGAAATAGAACTAAAAATCGGCTGGTTGTATCCGACCTTAATGAGTACCTACGGCGATCGAGGTAATGTTATTACTATTCAAAGAAGATGTCAATGGCGTGATATTCCTGTGACAATTATTCCCCTAGATGCTCAAACAGAAGCCGAGACATTTTATCAAGTAGATATAATTGTTGGGGGTGGGGCGCAGGATCGGCAGCAGGAGATCGTTATGCGGGATTTACAGGGGAAAAAAGCGGCGGCGATGAAAGAACAATTATCGGCAGGAATACCGGGGGTTTTTACCTGTGGTTCCCCACAATTATTAGGACATTATTACGAACCAGCTTTCGGTCAAAGAATCGAGGGATTAGGATTATTAGACCTAGTAAGTAAACATCCTGGATCCAATGCAAAACGCTGTATCGGTAACGTGGTTTTTGAAATTACTGCCTCCCCCTTAGCGGAGGAAATTAAAGCTATGACCGGGGAAAAACCGCTAGTAATTGGCTTTGAAAATCACGGGGGTCGTACCTATTTACAAACCGTTTCTCCCTTAGGAAAGGTGATTACCGGTTACGGAAATAACGGAGAGGACGGTTATGAAGGGGCATTTTACCACAATGCGATCGCTACCTATGCTCATGGTCCCTTACTACCCAAAAATCCCTTTTTAGCTGATTGGTTAATCCAAAAAGCTTTAGAACAAAAGTATCAAAAACCGATTTTTTTAACAAAACTTGATGATTCTCTGGCCTTGAAGGCACGATTTGCCATGTTTGAACGACTAGAACTAACCGGCGTGACCAATAAAGCCTAAACTGGTCATATACACTTATGGCAGGAGATAGTCAAACTAGCCATTAAGAATTTTAATTGTGGCAGCTTATGAAATTATGACTGGAAAAATTATCGATCGTCAAACGGCGGGGTTTCTCGTCCTCATCATCCCCCTAGCGGTGCTAATCATCCTTGTTTTTACCGCTTGGCCATTGCTCCTACTTGTCTTCTTCTTAACTCTTGCAGTCAAGGTGTGGCAAGACTATCGCTGGTCAAAATTATCGACGGTGATTAACCCCTATTTCAATCAACTTTTACAGGACAATCAAGGTTGTCTCACCCCGATTGACCTATCGGCAAAAGCCAATCTCACGGCCAAATTAGCTAGACAATTTTTAGACAAAAAAGCTGAGGAATTTGGGGCGCAAAAAAAAGCTGTAGGCGATAAGGGTATGGCCTATTACTTTATCACCGCCAGTACCTTGGGTAGTATTTTTGATGAGAGTGACCCCTCTTTAGAAGAAATAGGGGAAAAACAAATTCCTGCGATTACTGCATCGAGATTCCCTCGGACCAATTTAGAGCAATCGCAGGAGACTAAATCCCCCCTGATTGTCGCAGAGAAGAGCGAAGATTCTGTCCCGGAGGTTCCTGTTATTTCCTCCTCCCAACCTCTGACTAATTTAGGTAAATTATTTGAGGAAAAAGAGGAAGAAAATACCGCAGCGATCGCTGTTCAAGAAACGGTAATTCAAGAACCGGAGGAGATAATTAATCCTAGTTTGAACAGTCCTGACAGTTCTTTATCCCAATCAGAATCAGAAGTTAGGGAAGAATCTCTAACCACTGTATCTGAAACCATCTCATCGATGAGTTTGGCGGATTTGGCTAAACGTTTAGGAGTTACCCCAGCCGTTTTGGGTAGAAACAAAAAAAATAAATCGGAAGCAGAATTTGCCGATTGGAGTCGCATCAGAGATCCCGATGGTATTGCTTGGAAATTTGACGCAAAAAACTCCTTATTTGTGGTCAGCTGATAGGGAATTTGTTTTGTTTTTTAGACAGGCTCAATGCCTGTCTTTTTTGGCTCTACGTCCGACCCCTGTTTCATCTACAAAATTGCCTTCAAGCACCAAAATCTCTTCACCACCAGGATGTCCATGCAGCGGGAAAAAACCACCGGGATAGAATCGAGTCAGCATTGTTACTGGATGATCCTGGATTTCATGGTCAGACTCGAAACAGCCAAACCAAATTCCAGTAAAGTTTGTCTGAAACCAAGTTAATCGTGTGGGAAGCACAGATGTGCGACTTATTGACATACTCCCACCGTCAAGCTAGGCTGTGACGGGGGATTCTTGACCTATCACTATCGGAAATTCCTTGTTCAACGAGACAGCTTAGATTCTCAATGTCTCCACTGAAACCCCAGAGGCCGGACTCTCCCAAGGCGTTTGGGTCGGTTTCTGTTTGCCCAACAGTACCGTTGAGATGATTTCCCAAATATTGCCACCCTTTTTTAAGAATATTTATTGCTGCATTATGATCCCTATCTAAGATTGTTTTACAATTGGGGCATTGATGAGTAAGTGCAATCGCCTATCTTGTAGTGGACTGTTTCAGCTAAAATAGGGCAATAGATTTCGGCTTAAAGTCTTAGATTATAGAATTTATAGCATTTTTCTAATACACCAAATTAGCTGAAACAGTCCAGTAGGGTGCGTTAGTGATAGCGTAACGCACCAATTTTCTTAAGATAATGCGTTACGGCGCGATAATAATTTAATTATTAACAAATTTCCTTTAAATACGCGCAAACACGCACCCTACAAGCTGATTTAAGAGAAGTAGAATCCTTTATTTAGTCAATAAGTTAACATATAATTGAGTTAAGACATTCTCATTCAACGATTTTCCCTATGGCACAAGCTCAGGAACCGAACGATAAAAATTATGAAGTGGAGCGTCAATTGAGGAGTCTTAATCGGCGCCTGGAGCGTCTGGAAGATACCCAAGTGACAGGAAGAGAGCTAAACCGGAGTTTTGATCGAGTCTATGAGGAAATTGATCATCTTGAAGATAAAGTTGATCGGCTTCAATCGAATTTTGAAGAGTTTCGTGATGAGATTAACCAAAAATTAGATACGATTTTACAACATATTACGGGCATCAATTAAATTGACAGCGATCATCAATAAAGTATTATCGTAGGTTGGGTTGAACGATAGTGAAACCCAACACTTTTAAATAATTGAGTTGGGTTTCGTTCCTCAACCCAATCTACAGATTACCAAAAATTGTTGATAAGTAACAATTTTAGTTATTCCAAATTGTTGCAAAATTAATAAATCTTGATCGCCTGTAATTAAAAAGTCAGCTTGACTATCTTTGGCTAAGGCTAAAAGGTAGTTATCTTTAGCATCTCTACAGATATTAATTTTTGATTTAGTCTCAATACATAACCCAATTATGTTTAAAAGCTCAAGTAATTCTTGAACTTTTCTTTGGGAAAAATGCTTTTGTAATTTTGGTCTTTTGGTAACAAGGTTAATCTCATTAAGTAGCTGTGGAGAAAAAATCGGCACAAGAGTTTTTTCAATCAGTAGATATTTTAAACCAGCTAACTGTTTACCAATAAGAAAGCTAATCCAAAGGTTAGTATCAATAATAACTTTAATCGGTGGCTTGTTGTCCATAAATTTCAGCCCTAACTTCCTCCACTTCTTCGGTAATTGTCTCTAGGGAAAGCTCATCAGTTTTAAAGGTTTCTAAAAGTTGGGTTAATTTGTGATTTAAAGTTTCTTTTTCGAGTTCTTTACTGAGTTGTATTTTGTCACTTTCTGGGAGTTGTTTAACCAAATCTAAAATCTGGTCAAAGTTTAAGGTTAGTTGGTAAGTTTTTTGGTTCATTTTCTCAAATTATTGTTTATTGATAAAGTTTAATTGCTCGCAGTGCATACTCAAAACAACGTTCCCGAATATCTATTTGTTTCTTCTATTCTTTTTGATAATTCATAATTCATAATTCATAATTCATAATTTATCTATCGAGTTCCCCAAAAGCTGATGTTTACGGGAGCAAAATCCCTCAAATTAGACTTGACAAAAGACCTGAGATCGTTATATCCTACAGGTAACAAGCTTTTGCACGAGAGAGCCACACCCCACGCACCAATTATATCATTCATTCTGCCTGAATATCAAACACAGGAACTAGAAGCCTGTTCCGGATTACATTTGTTCTTGAAAAAGATTTTGAAATGGCTCCGTATTTTTCCAACGATAGGTATTAAAATCTCGATAATCAACGGAAAGAATTTGACCTGAACCTAATTCTTCTGCTAAAATAACCAAAGATGCGTCGGCTAAATCCATTGGCAAATCTCTATATTTTTGCATCAGTTCTTCAATGCGTTGGCAGTGCTTAGTTTTGAGGTTGAATACCTGTAGTTCTCCTGTGGAGATTTTATGAATAAGGGTTTTTGGGACATCTATTCCCACTCGTTTTTGTAGTAAGTAGCAAGTTTCAGTAACAACGCACCAGGTCACCAGGTCACCAGGGGGAGCATCTCACCTTTGTAATAAGTAGAAATGCTTAATGAACTCAATAAAAAAGTTAAAAAAGGCAACCATTTAGATAGGCAGAGCGATGACGAAGGACTTGCGGTACATTACCAGATTCCCAAC
>NZ_JADBTF010000212.1:0-6356 GCF_020246295.1 Microcystis sp. M090S1
AAGAGGGTTCGTAGGCGCACGGATTTTCCATTATGAATATAGTATCATGTCAAGTCGCCTTTGTCAAGAGAAAATTTGACAACATCCAGATTTAGTAAAACGTAGTTAGACGGCCAAAATTTCCGCTTTAACTTGAAGCTAACAATCCGTCCTAACCCACCACCATCGACGGTGGTTGATGTAATCATCTGATGGACTGATTACTGATTACTACTCACTGATTACTGTTTACTGTTTACTGTTTACTGATCACTGATAATAACCCTTGACCGCCAAAACGGACAACATCGGTACAAAATAACCCCGTTTCCTCCTGCACAGCTTCTATAGCTTTAACTGCCGCCTCCGGACTAAGATGAAAAGTATTTAAACTAATCCCTTTTACCTTCACCTCCCCGAAACTTCCCCCGGCGCTGGCAGTCATTTCGTAGAGTTTAATCACTTCTGTTAGGGGAGGGATGAGAATATCGGGTAAATCTTTGATATGAATTTGTCCGGCACGATGGACGAGAATTAACCCCGTTGGTTGACTGCCACGCATTAAGGGTAAGGTAGCAGTCGAACCGGGGTGTAAAAGGGAGCCTTGACCCTCAATAAACAAAATATCGTTATTTTCTGCTGATTCTAACACCAAAGCCTCGATCGCACCAGCAGCATAATCGACGCGCACTGCATCCAAGGGTACACCCTTCCCCGCGATCATAATTCCCCCCTGTCCAGTGGCTAAAAATTGCGATTTTAGCCCTTTTTCTTGGGCAACCCGATGTAATTCGATGCTAGTGGACATTTTGCCCACACTCATATCCGTGCCTACGGTTAAAATACGCTGACAGGTTAAATTTTTCGCCCGCGCTTGCCCAATTTTTAAGTCTTGGGGTTCCAGACGGATATCCCAAATCCATTGATCTGGTTTAAGCTGAGGAAAAAGGGGTTTTAGGGGTGTATGGAGACCATTAACGAGGGATAACCCTGCATTTACCCCCTCTTTGATTTCTTCTAGCCAATGGGGGGGTAAAATGCCTCCTGAGGGTGCGATGCCAATTAACAGGGTATCGGGATGATAGGTTAAAGCTTCCTTAACACTAGCAACAATCGGCAAGGGGCGATCGATTCCGGCCACTTCTTTTAAGGCGCGGCCAGCGCTTTCTGCGTCAATAATCGCCACTACCTGCGCTTTCCCGTAACGCAGATAACTTAATCCGGTTTTGCCGCGAGTTCCTTTGATTCCTTCATGGAGAAGAATCGCTACTTTCTTGTCAGGAGTCAAATAATTAGTCATCTTTTATCCGTAAACTCACACCCAAACCGGGTGAATTATTTGGTTGTAAACGTCCCTTTTCTAAGCTTAATCCCGTGAAGGGATCATCGCGTAAATTTAAATGACTATCTAGGTCGAGATAGTTGACAAGCGGGCCAAGATGTGCTAGGGCAGTATTGGCTAAACTGCTATCAGAGTAACATCCGAACATAATTTGCAGTCGGCAAGCTTGGGCAACATGAATCATTCTTTGCACTTCCGCTAATCCACCGGCTTTCATTAGTTTAATATTAATGCCGTGGACTCGATCGGCCAGTTTCGGGATATCTTGACTAGAAAAACAGCTTTCATCGACGAAGATAGGTAGGGGCGATTTTTGGTATAAATCAATTAAATCTCGTTCTTGTCCCACGGATAGGGGTTGTTCCACATAAATAACGCCTTTTTCCTCTAACCATTGGCACATTTTCACCGCATCGCTAAATTTCCAACCACCATTAGCATCGACAGTTAGGGGCAAATGGGGGACAATTTCTTTAATAGCCAGAATTATGGCTTGATCGGCTTCTATCCCGTCCGGTGAGCCTAATTTGACTTTTAATAAGCTAAAATCGCCGATTTCTAGCCAATCTAACAGCCTTTTCTGCACATTTTCTGGAGAATTTAAACCGATAGTAACAGAAACTGGCGGAATCAAAGAGCGATCGAGTCCAAAAATTTGCCAGAGAGGTAAATTAGCTTTTTTGCCTAACCAGTCGTGCAGTGCCGTATCAATAGCGGCACGAGTAGCCGAAGATATCTGATTTTGCCATAAAATTTTCTCAATTTCTTGGCGTTGACAGGGGTGAAAAGATTGTAAAATAGGAGCGATCGAGTTTAATTCTTGCAGGATTTTATCGGGTTTTTTCTCCTCGCTGGTAATATCAAAAGGGGATGCCTCTCCCCACCCTTCGATATTTTCCTCGCTAATTTTCAGCCAGATATTAGTATTTTCGCTGGTAGTGCCGCGACTAATCCTTAAAGGTACTCGTTTATGAATAGTAAAAGTTTGCCAGTTTAGCAGCATAATTCACCTCGGGATGATCGGGGAATAGGAACAGAAAAATTAAGTACCTAGGAAAAATTAATTACACATATCTAACCACCTCTTGACTTTTGCCTCTTGCCTTTTGCCTATCCTAACCAAGAAATTAATTTTGCACCACTACTTATCTACACTTGCCCAAATCCTTACTTCTGTCCACTCTCCCCGCAATCATACAACTTCCGGCGGTGTTTTTCGTCAAAGACAAAATATGATAGGCTAACCGAAGGTGTAAGCAAGACGGCTGCGGGTTAGGAAATGGGATGAAATAGGAGTGAGTTAACCAAAATCAATGATTAAGAAAAAGATTTCTTACTGGGTAAATAGAGGTATTGCCCTCATTGATCGCTATCTGATCAGCCAACTACTACCCCCATTTTTATTTAGTGTTGGTTTATTTGCCTCTTTGGGAGTAGCGATCGGGAATCTTTCCGATTTAGCTAATCAGGTAGTTGATGCGAATCTACCCCTCGCTTCGGCCCTAGAAATTCTCCTGTTAAAAGTGCCAGAATTTGTCACTTATTCCCTACCAGTTTCTCTTTTGCTGGCCACTTTAATCACCTACGGTCGTTTAAGTAGTGATAGCGAAACCGTTGCCCTGCAAAGCTGTGGAGTCACTCTTTATCGTCTTTTTATACCAACTTTTTGCCTGAGTTTAATAGTTACAGTTGTGACATTTTTATTAAATGAATATGTGGTTCCAAATGCTAATTATCGAGTCACAGAAATTTTAGTGCAGAAAATTAATAAAGAAGCAAGTTTTTGGAAAAATAAAGATTTTTATTATCCCGATTATGAAATAAAAACCCTAGAAAATGGTACGATTAATCGCAATTTAATAAGTTTATTTTATGCCGAACAATTTGACGGGGAAAAGATGAAAACCGTCACCGTTATCCGTTGGCTAAAACAAGAATTAAATCAAATTATTATCGCCGATTCGGCCCGTTGGAATGCCGTCGATAACGTCTGGGACTTTTTTAACGGCATTATCTATGAATTAACCCCCCCTAACGCCTCCTATAGCCAAGTTATCCCCTTTAAAGCCGAAAAAATCGCTTTATCTCGCTCCGCTTTCGATTTTGCTCGTCAAAGCCGCGATCCCTACGAGATGAACATACCACAGGCGATCGAATATGTGCAACTGCTCAAACTCAGTGGCGATGATAAGAGAGTCAGATTTTTTCAAGTGCGAATCCAGCAAAAAATCGCCTTTCCCTTTGTCTGTATCGTCTTTGCTACCATCGGCTGTGCCTTGGGTTCTCTACCGCAAAGAATCGGTCGGGGAACCAGTTTCGGTCTCAGTGTCGCTATTGTTTTTCTCTATTATCTTTTAAACTTCTTAGTGGGCAGCTTGGGACTAACCGCCACCCTCTCCCCCTTCCTAGCTGCCTGGCTGCCTAACTTTTTCGGTTTTAGTTTAGGTCTGTGGTTATTATGGCGACTTAACGGTTAGACTTTTTTGAAAATTTTCGTCAAGATAGGAGACGTAGAGTTATAGCAGGCCCCTTAGTCTATGTTTCCCTTCTTCTTTAACACTTGTGGCAGCACTTCCCGCCAAGAATGTCAAGAGCGTAAATTAACATTCCTCAAATGGATGCGCGATGACCTCGAAACCCGTCTAGCGGGATTAAATGCCGCTATCGAAACTATCGAGCGTCAAATCAGTCGGGAAGGTCAATAAACCCTGAAAATAGGCGAGTTTTCCCCTCGCCTTCTACCCACAATTAGCTAAGAGAGATAACTTGACAGTTGTATTCGCCAAGAGGGATAATAGTAGTTTGTGTGAACTTTAGCTAGACTAAAATACCTTGGCTAACGTTATTGTAATCGGCGCTCAGTGGGGCGACGAAGGAAAAGGAAAAATCACGGATCTGCTGAGTCGATCGGCGGATGTGGTGGTGCGTTCTCAAGGTGGCGTAAATGCGGGTCATACCGTCGTCGTCGAGGAGCAAACGTTCAAACTCCATCTAATTCCCTCTGGGATTCTCTACCCAGATACGGAATGTATAATCGGCTCAGGAACAGTCATAGATCCCTCGGTGTTACTCAAAGAGATGGCGCAATTACACGCCCTCAATGTCACCACCGACAATCTCTATATCTCGCAAACGGCTCATGTCACTATGCCCTATCATCGGCTGCTCGATCAAGCATCCGAGGAAAAACGGGGTAAATATAAAATCGGCACCACGGGAAGGGGTATCGGCCCCACCTATGCCGACAAATCCGAGCGCATCGGCATTCGAGTCATCGACTTGATGAATACCGAGAATCTGCGGCAAAAACTAGAATGGACGATCAATTATAAAAACGTCATTTTAGAAAAGTTATATAACTTACCGCCTTTAGATGCGAAGACGGTGATCGAGGAATATCTAGAATATGCCGAGATACTGCGTCCCCATGTGGTCGATAGTTCCTTAAAAATCTACGAAGCAATCCGCAAGCGTAAGAATATTCTTTTTGAAGGGGCCCAAGGCACCTTACTCGACCTCGATCACGGAACCTATCCCTACGTTACCTCCTCCAATCCGATCGCCGGCGGTGCTTGTGTGGGTTCTGGCATCGGTCCGACGGTAATCGATCGAGTGATCGGTGTGGCCAAAGCTTACACCACTAGGGTAGGTGAAGGTCCATTTCCCACGGAATTAGAGGGGGAGATCGAGCAGTTATTGTGCGATCGCGGGGCGGAATTCGGGACTACCACCGGCCGTCGTCGTCGTTGCGGTTGGTTTGATGCGGTTATCGGTCGTTACGCGGTGCGAATCAATGGTTTAGACTGTCTAGCGATCACCAAGTTAGATGTTCTCGATACCCTAGAGGAAATCAAAGTCTGTGTCGCCTACCAATTGGACGGCCAAACCTGTCGCCATTTACCCAGCAGTGCCGGGGAATTCGCCCGTTGTCAACCGATTTACCGAACGATGCCGGGGTGGCAACAACCCACCAGCGATTGTCGGAGTCTGGAAGACCTACCCAAACAGGCCCTCGATTATCTAAAATTCCTGGGGGCGATCATGGAAGTACCGATCGCTATTATCTCCCTAGGAGCTAGTCGCGACCAAACTATTATCGTTGAAGACCCCATTCACGGGCCAAAACGCGCTCTTTTGGACGAAAATGGCTCACCTTGGGATAATCACGAATTTTAAATCATTGCTAAAGAGGATTAGTCAACTATGCAAGTTAGCGTTGAATGTCAAAAAAGACCCGAAAATATTAACCCCAGGGCCCTACGTCGTCAGGGTTTGATCCCGGCGGTTCTCTACGGCCACAGCGGCACGGAATCGGTTTCCCTCGTGGTGGGAGAAAAAGCGGCCTTAACCCTGCTCAAAAAGGCCTCGGTGAATAATACCCTGGTGGATGTGAATGTTCCCGAAATGCCCTGGACGGGAAAAGCTTTGATCCAAGAGGTACAATCTCATCCTTGGAAAAGAAATCTCTATCACCTCAGTTTCTTCTCAGTATCTGCCCACGGTAAGCTCGATATCGTTGTTCCGATTAAAGCCATAGGAGAAGCGATCGGAACCAAACAGGGCGGTTTAATCGAACAGTTCGTCAACGAAGTTAATGTCTCCTGTATTGCCGATAATATCCCGGAAGTGATCGAATTTGATGTTTCGGAGATCGGTGTGGGGCAATCCCTGCTCGTGGGTGATTTGAAAATGCCAGAAGGGGTGACTTTAAAAGATGATCCCCATACCACCGTTTTTGCCATTGTTGCCGCTAAACGGTAAATTAATTGATCGGTGGTCGGGTGATCGGGTTTTGGGGTGATAGGGTGATGAGACAGCTTCCCCCTCCCCAACCCCCACTCTGCCATAACTGCTACTGCATACTTTGTGCTTTTTGTCAAAAAAACTTTTTCTTTGCAATAAAACTACACAAAAAAAAGATCATCGTTGTGGGTGAAATTGACCGATTTACCCGTCTTAATTAGGATCACCCTGTAGGTGTGGCGAGGGTTTCAAGCATTGCTGTCCAAAAAAGCACAGACTAACCCACTATGAA
>NZ_JADBTF010000213.1:0-6781 GCF_020246295.1 Microcystis sp. M090S1
GGTTATTAAAAACTGATTATCTATTGCTCCTTTTGCCTATTGCAAGAGTGCCTATTGCCTCTCCTGATATGTAGCCTATACTCAACGGATTTAGTATGACTAACTGGTTGAGAGGTTAAACCATCTCAAAAGCTGAGAGTAAGCATCTTGATCTGTATTTTCTCAACCAGTCAAATCAAGCAAGAATCCTAATAATAATTACCGACTTTGCGGTGGTGAACAGCCGTTAAACCATCGGGTTTAGAAACGCGACCATCGGTGACTTTATTGTAAACAATCCAGTGGTCAGCACATTCCATACGACTAACTACCTCACATTCTAAATAAGCGAGGGCATCGGCTAAAATTGGGGAACCATTATTAGCGGTGCGAGTATTGACTCCTGCAAAACGATCTTCCCCAGGTCCGAAACGTTTTAAAAAGTGTTTCATCAGGGTTTGATAATTGCCTTCTTCCAGAATATTTAAAATGAATTGATCCCCCACTTGCAGTAAAGACTCGATCGCCCGATCTTTGGCCACAGCAACGGTAAAACCGGGAGGATCAAAACTTGCTTGAGTCACCCAAGAAGCGACCATTGCCCCGCTTCTGTCTCCTTTCTTGGTGGTAATAATATATAAACCACCGCTAATGCGTCCGATGGCTTTATCGAGGTCAGTATCGAGGGATTTTCTTTGTTTAACTTTTACCTCTTGGGTTAATAGTTGTCCCATATCTGTCCCCGCTTCTTCACAGCGTTGATAGAGACTCTCGTTAGGAGTTTCTGTGCTACGAATGGGATCGAAAGCTTTGGTTAAGCCAACTTCACGAAACTTATTAAATAGAGGTAAAATCGGTTCATCATCATCCCCTTGAGATTCAAACATTCCGAGGTATTGTTTGGGGTTAACCGAGGCGAGAATTGTGCCTAGATTCCCCGTAATTTCTTGGGCATGAATACCAGAAACGGGGGGAGTACCGATGACGATTCCCACCGCGGAAGAAGCTAATTCTTTTACCTCTTGGGGATCGGCGGATTTCAGGTCTAGAGTTTCTACGGCCACACCAGTTTTAGTAATACCTTTGGCAATAGATTGACAGAGGCGATCGCTATAACCATAATCGGAAACGTAGAAAACAGCGACGGTTTTTTCTGCCTTAGTTTGTGCCTGACTCCAATCACGATAATGGTTCAATAATTCGGTAATATTATGTTTTAATACCGGTCCATGACCATTAGCCACGAGATTAATATTACCTAGGGGTTCCATCCGTTTCATCGCCGCTAGTACGGAACGAGCATTAGGAGCCATTAAACATTCATAATAGAAACGATAATCCGGTTCAATAGCACTTAATTGCTCATCGTAAAGATCATCGGAACAGTAGTGCATTCCAAAAGCATCACAGGTAAATAAAATTCCCGAACCGTGATCGTAGGTAAAAATAGTATCGGGCCAGTGTAAATTAGGAGCATTAACAAATTCGAGAATGTGACCGTTGCCTAGGTCTAACTGATCGCCATTTTTGACCAGTTGACGTTGAAAGGGATGATGCACTAAATTCTCTAAAAACTGAATTGCTACTTTCGACCCAACGACGGTAATATTGGGAGCGAGTTGCAATATATCTCTGACTAACCCACTGTGATCGGGTTCGGTATGACTGATAATTAAATAATCAATTTCTTGGGGGTTAATTAATCCGTTGAGGCTATCAAAATATAGTTGACGGAATTTTTCGTGAGAGGTATCCACAAGGGCGATTTTTTCCCCACGAATCAGATAGGAGTTATAAGTCGTACCGTTTTGTAATCCGAATTCAATATCGAAGCGATCGCGATCCCAATCGAGGGAACGAATAGCGGTAGTGTCTGCGGTGAGATTGGCCACCTGCACGGTGAGACGTTTTGTTTTGACTGGTGTAGCAACCATCGAACCTCTCCTTATTGTTAAGTTTTTTATACTTTGTCTCTATTGTGCCACGAGAAAATTAAGTATGGAGATTTATTTTCTCAATAATTACTTATAAGTAGGGAGGCACAATTATTTGTAGGATGGGTTAGCGGTAGCGTAACATGATCGGGCGTTGGGTTTCATACTTCAACCCAACCTACGTTCATCTTATATTTAATTACACCCACCCACTTAACAGTTATCTTAATGGTCAGGTAGGAGTCGATCGTCGATACCGAATTAGCTTATACTTCATCTTTATGAGAAAATCTCCCTAGGTATCTGTGTGGGGAAATGGCTGTTATACAGTCCAGTCAAGTTAAATTTGACAACTAGCGATCGCTTTTCTGCGGGAACAGAGAATTAGACAAGAAATACTAATATTTTGTCGCCATTAGCTTTTAGCCGCAATTCAATTGAGTATAAAATAATCTCAGAAAAAGCCTCCAGAAAATGTAAAATCAACGATGAAAACAATCAGGTCGCTGACTCAGAGCTAGAGCCTCAAGGGTTTTCCGACGGTTCGTTGGTTGAGCCAGTGTGGGAGCAAATCCTTAGCAAATGAGCAATTCTGGTGTCTAGGGGAACAAGAGGAATTATCTCCTAGCAGCCAGATTCAGACAAGGAAGGCTGAAAATTTGCCATGCCCCTTGCCTACACCCTATTACTTGTCTTAGATGTCTGTATAATTTGCTACATTTTTAGATGCGCTTACCCTGCTAAATTACCACAAATTGAGGTTAGGATAAAATGTCAATAAAAACCACAGAAATACAAGCCTCCGATGGTGCAAAAATTTATATGCAGTACGAAGAAAGTGATAGGGAGCAATTGCAAGCAGTAGGATTTTTCGAGGATATAGAAGAAAGAACAAAAAATTTTCAAGCAGGAGTTACTAATATTGTTAATGAATATGCACAATTGTTATTAACTTCGATAAAACAGGGAGTTTCCCAAGCCAATCCACCCAGTAAGGTTACTTTAGAATTTGGGTTACAAGTTGGTGGCGAAACGGGGATTCCTTTGGTGACAAAAGGTTCAGCACAAGCTAATATTAAAGTTGCTATTGAATGGCAATTTAACCAAGATAAGGGAGGTTAGTATGCAAGTTCAAATCGAAAAACAGTATTACACGCCTGAAGAATATTGTCAGCTAGAAGAAATAGCAGAATACAAAAATGAATATCTAGATGGAGAAATTACTCCAATGGTAGGAGCAACTACTAATCATAATCTGATTGCTTTAAATTTCTGTAGGAATTTTCCGACTAAGATTAACAATCAAGATTATTGGGCTTTTATGAGTGATGTACGGTTATGGATGCCAAGATATCGCTTTTATACTTATCCTGATGTCATGGTGATTAAAGACAAACCATTATATGAAGGAAAAGGCACAAACACTGTAACTAATGCGTTAATCATTGTCGAGGTTTTATCGAAATCAACTAGAGATTATGACCGTACTGATAAGTTTAAGTTTTATCGCTCAATTCCTGAGTGTAAAGAATATATTTTGATTGATCAATACCGTTATTATGTTGAGCAGTTTTATCAACAAAATAATGGGGAGTGGTTGTTTAAAGCCTCTGAATCAGACAAAGATGCTTTAAGGTTTCATTCTGTGGATTTTCAAATGTCATTGCTGGATATTTATCAACGCATTGATTTTAATTTAACTGAAGAATAATGATTAAATCCAATCTCGACTATCTACAAGAATCAATGGTTAAAATCCTCAATGAAAAAGGGGATACGGTGGGTTCTGGGTTTATTATTCGAGAAGATGGTTATCTCATTACTTGTCATCATGTTATCTATCTTTTACCCGCCTTGAGAGTGAATTATCAAGGGAAAGAATACGAGGCGCAATGGTGTAAAGAATATTCTAATCCAGAAGTTGATATTGCAATTCTTAAAATTAAGATTGAGAATGCTAAACCTCTGAAGATTGTTAATTTTCAAGATGCGTTAAATTCCGTAACGGTTTATGGATTTCCTAGAGAAAAAGAGAAGAATTTTCCAGAAGGATTTGATGTTAATACCGATAAAATTGCTGTTAGTGCGCCTTTAAATGTGCTTTCGACTTATCCTAATTATAAGCTTGAATATGATAATTCTTGGAACAAATTACCTACTGATAAATCGAATTTTTTAGCTAGTCGAATTAATGCTAAGGTTGATAGAGGTACAAGCGGAGGTGCTGTTTTTTCGGAAGAATTAGGAGGAGTTTTAGGGGTTATTCAATCAAGTAAAACTGATGAAAGTTATGTAATTCGGTGGGATAATATTTTAGATATTTTAGATAAACTGGGGTTAGAACCTACCAAGAATGCTGTTTGTCAATTTTTAGAAAAAATTCAAGATGAATTTCAATATCTTAAATTTTTTCATACTCGTCAAAAAATCTCGTTATTAAAGCAATATATTCCTATTGAAGTTACTTTAGAAAGACGCTATAACCATGAGATTGAAACATGGCAAGCTTATACAGGTGATGAGGGAACATTAAAGAAAATCTATGCCTTAAAAGGGTTTACTGAGGAACAGCAACGGGAAGAAAACAAAAAAGTACAAGTTGATTGGGAAGAAGCCAAGGATAAACACAATAAAATGATGATTCTTGCTGATCCTGGAATGGGTAAATCAACTCTTTTAAGGATGGAAGCATTAAAAATTGCTAGGGAAGAATTAGGGAAGTTAGGTGTTAATACTCCTCAACCCTTCTTAAACAATCGGGAGAAGGTTAAGGTTAAGGATGTGATTCTTCCTTTGTATTTTCGGCTATCTGAGTTAGCAAATAAATTAGCAGAAAAAAATGATGATATTATTAACATAATACCTCAGTTAATTGATAAAAGTTTTCAGATTGAGTCTATTGTCAAAGAAAAGCTAGAACAGGGAAAATGTGTCTTATTTTTAGATGCTTTAGACGAAGTTTCTTCTGTGCAACTACATAAGCTAAATACAAAACTTGAGCATTTTTTAGATAATTCTCCTTGTAAAATTTATCTAACTTCTCGCATTGTGGGTTATAGTGGCAAATTTTCAGGGAAAGTTAAAGAGGTAGAAATTGTTCCCTTTACTGATAAAAAAATAGCTGAATATATCAAAACCTGGTTTGTTAATGCGGAAGATTATCTAGAGAATGATTTGGTATCAGCAGCAGGTTTAATTGAGGAGTTGAAAAATAAACCGCAAATTCAGGGTTTAGCACAAAATCCTTTATTACTTTCTTTGATTTGTAGTCTCTATCAAACTCAGGATTTAATTTTACCAGCAAAACGCAATGAAGTATATAGACAAGCAGTTGATTATATGCTGCGTGATTGGGTAGAAAATAGAAAGCTAGTATCACTATCAGGCGCAAAACGAATAGCTAAGATAAGATTATTAGAGATGGTGGCTTATGAATTATCTTGTCGAGAAGAAGAAATTTTTATTTTTAAAGAAGAAGACTTTTTTAATGTTTTAGAAAGATATTTACGTCATGAAGAAGTATCAACAATTTTCCGGGAATTAAATAGTGATGAATTGATGATACAGTTGTGCGAAGAAGATGGTATTATTCAGAAGTTTCATGAAAAAGGAGATCAATATCTATTTTTACATCGCACTTTCCAGGAGTATTTTACCGCTTGTTATCTTTATCAACGGATCAAGAAAAATCAAGAGGATGGAATTGCGTTAGTCAAGGCGCATTTCTGGGATCATGATTGGCATGAGACGATTATTTTGTTAGCGGGGATGATGTCTGATGCTAGTCTTTTGTTAGAAGCAATTTTACAGGAAAAAGATGATATTTTTGCGACTTTATTGATACTGGCTAGTAACTGTCTGGCGGAAAGTAAAAATATTCAAGATTCTCTGATTAATCAGATAGTCGATAAGCTTTATAAGGTGTGGCAGCGTGATTTTAGTTTAGAGTATATCAAAAAGACAATGGTGACATTAGGGAAGACTTTTCCCGTGATGAGAAGACGATTAGAAAACGCACTTAAGGATTCACCTTGGTATGTCAGAGATACTAGATTCAAGGCAGCAGGATTGTTAGGTGAAATCGGCAATCCTGAATCGATACCTGCTTTAAGTGCGGCATTAGATGATTCAGAAAACAGAATTAAAGGTTATGCAGAAGACGATATAAAAGAAATAAAGAGAGAACGTAAACCTATACTAGATTTTGAATTAGATTTGTATAAAGAAAAACAATTCAGAGGTTGGGCATTAAAAGCATTAGGAGAAATTGGCAATTCTGAAGCATTACCAACTATTATTCGGGCGTTAAATTATTCAGATTGGTTTAGAGATAATGCTGCAATAATTTTAGGAAAAATTAACAAAAAGCAATCTTTAGCTTTACCCTCTTTAATTTCAACACTATCTGATTCTGAAAAAAGTGTCAGATTTTGGGGGGTAAAAGCTCTAGGTGAAATTGGTATTGGTAATTCGGAAACAATACAAGCTTTGATTACAGCACTCAATGATGTGAAAACTAGAAACAATGCAGTAGAAGCGTTAAGTAAAATTAACAATTCAGCAGTAGTATCAGCTTTAATCGAGACAATTAAAAATTCAGATGGGGATTTCAGACGTTATGCAGGAATACCTTTGACTAAGATTAGTAATCCACAAGCAGTTTCGGCATTAATAGAAGAAGTAGTGAATCATTCAGATGTTTATATTAAATACTTTGCGGTAAAAGCTGGCTCTTCGTTACCCTTTATGCTAAATCAACAGACAAGATGCCAAGATAACATACTTCTAACCCAAAAATTCCGAAAGTTTCTAAAGCCATAGCCTCTCCGTTTTATTAGTTTAAGTTTATTGTTGATTCCCTCGACCAC
>NZ_JADBTF010000214.1:0-2915 GCF_020246295.1 Microcystis sp. M090S1
GGAATAAACTTGGGAGAAGATTCTGTTCTCGGTTTTCATCTTGTAGGGATTCTTGCTTTTTCCCTATCTACCCAGATCTTTTTCTTTTTGGCAACCCTTGTCTTGTCAGGTTTTGACCCACTTGTGTCCGTCAGTCAGGAGTAAATCTGTTAAGGCAGGTGCGAAAAATCCTTCGGGAAAGAAGCAGAAACCCAAATCGTGAGGTTTGGGAATCACCGTCCGTTTACGGCGGTGAGGATGTCAACTGGCAAAAGTGATCCAATCAGTAAAGTTTTTTCACTATAGCCGCTCAAGCCGCTGCTTTTTTGGTAGATTAAAACCATTGGGTTGCTCAAAAATCAACGAGTTAAGCAGTAATTTGATTATGATCTCGATTATCTATTCCGATGAATTTCTCGATCACGATACAGGTATTTACCATCCCGAAAAAGCGGCGCGTTTAACGGCAATTGTCGGAGCTTTAAAACAAACAGAATGGCAGTCAAAATTAACATGGCATTTACCGACACCGCTCGAAATTCGTGACGAAGTACTCCCTTTGATCAAACAAGTTCATAATCAAGATTATGTTGATATATTGCGGCGAATTTGTCAACAGGGTGGGGGAAGATTGGATGCAGATACTCCCGTTTCTGCCCGTAGTTACGATGTGGCGTTACTAGCGGTTAGTGGCTGGTTAGATGGGGTCGATCGAGTCTTATCCACCGGCGATCCTGCCTTTATTTTAGCCCGTCCTCCCGGACATCATGCCACTTCTAATTATGGCATGGGTTTCTGTCTGTTTTCTAATGCTGCTATTGCCGCTTATTATGCTTTAGAAAACAAAAGAGTGCAAAAAGTAGCGATTCTCGATTGGGACGTGCATCACGGCAATGGCACCCAGGATATAGTCGAAAATCATCCCCAGATTGCCTATTGTTCCCTTCATCAATTCCCCTTTTATCCCGGCACGGGAGAAGCGAGAGAAAAAGGGGAGTTTGATAATGTTTTGAATATTCCCTTACCGGCGGGAAGTACCATTAAAGATTATCAAGAACATTTTGAGGGGCAAGTCATACCTTTTCTGAAAAATTTTCAACCGGATTTAGTGATTGTTAGTGCTGGATATGATGCCAATCAAGCGGATCCTCTGGCGGGAATTTGTTTACACCCACAAGATTATGGAATTTTAACCAAATACCTCTTAACTCTCAATAAACCGCTGCTTTTCGGCTTAGAAGGTGGTTATGATTTAGAAGCTTTAGCGGCTTCCGTCGTCGCCACCTTAGAAGCTTTGCTCTGATCCTATTCCGGGTAATCGTTACATTTCTTTAAAAAGATTGGTAACAAAGCGATCGAATGCGGTAAGGTAAACGATCGATAGAAAAAACCCTTGACCTAGTTGCCTTTTAAGATTATGAACTCGCTTGCGCCACACCTAAAAGCCAAAGCCCTCAAACCCAATAGTCGTCGTCCCGCGAAAGAATTGTGTAGCGAGTGCGGACTTTGTGACACTTATTATATTCACTATGTTAAAGAAGCTTGTGCTTTTCTCAATCAACAAATCGCCGATTTAGAAGCAGAAGCACACGGCAAAAGTCGCAATCTAAATCAGGAAAATGATCTCTATTTTGGTGTTCATCAAGAGATGATGGCTGCCAAGAAAAAACAAGCCATCCCCGGGGCGCAATGGACAGGAATTGTCAGTACAATTGCCTGTGAAATGCTCAATCGTGGTTTGGTAGAAGGGGTGGTTTGTGTGCAGAATACCGCCGAGGATCGCTTTCAACCGCAACCGATTCTCGCCCGTACCACTGAAGAAATCCTCGCCGCTAAAGTTAATAAACCGACTCTTTCTCCCAATTTATCAGTCCTAGAAGAAATTGAAAAATCGGGCATGAAACGGTTATTAGTTATCGGAGTTGGTTGTCAAATTCAAGCCCTAAGAGCAGTAGAAAAAAAATTAGGCTTAGAAAAATTATATGCCTTAGGAACTCCCTGCGTCGATAATGTCACCCGCTCAGGACTACAAAAGTTTCTAGAAACTACCAGTCGTTCCCCAGAAACCGTGGTTCATTACGAATTTATGCAGGATTTTCGGGTACACTTTAAACACGAAGACGGCTCGATGGAAATGGTTCCCTTTTTTGGGTTAAAGACTAATAAATTAAAGGATGTTTTTGCCCCTTCCTGTATGACTTGTTTTGATTATGTTAACTCCCTTGCCGATTTAGTTGTGGGCTATATGGGCGCACCTTTTGGCTGGCAATGGATTGTCGTTCGTAATGATACGGGCAAGGAAATGTTAGAGTTAGTTAAAGACCAATTAGATACCCAAGATGTTATGTCTAGTGGTGATAGAAAACAGGCGGTACAAAATAGCATTCCCGCCTACGATAAAGGTGTAACTTTACCTATGTGGGCGGCAAAAATGATGGGAGTAGTAATTGAAAAAATCGGGCCTAAAGGTTTAGAATATGCTCGCTTTTCCATCGATTCTCACTTTACCCGTAATTACCTTTATGTTAAACGTAATTATCCTGAAAAATTAGCGAACCATGTTCCTGAATATGCTAAAAAGATTGTGGAACAGTATAAATTGCCCGATTAATTATAGCGGTGTGCAGTCGTATGAGGTACAGTGTCACGAGCTATAAACCATGCTAGGCAAAGCTTGGTCTGTATCTCACTCAAGCGCTTACCGCTATAGGGTATGCTGAAAAAGTAGGGGGGCAGCATTCGGGTAGGAAATCTACGGTTTCAGCGATAGGTTATCGTCCGAATACTTCGCCCTTACTTCGACAATCTCTTGCATAGTATTTTCTATATCTGCTGCCATACCAGCAAATTCCATAAAGTCAACGTCTGGATGTTTTGTTTTTATAGATTGGACAAAATGCAGGATTTCTGGTAGCAAAGAAATGGGAGTTGTTTCA
>NZ_JADBTF010000215.1:0-6555 GCF_020246295.1 Microcystis sp. M090S1
AAGATAGTTAACGAAAACCAAGTTATTGCGGTAGAAAATCTCAATGTTAAAGCCATGGTACGCAATCATAATTTAGCTAAGGCTATTAGTGATTGTAGTTGGGGAATGTTTTGTACAATGCTCAAATACAAGGCAGAATGGGAAGGAAAAACTTATATCGAAGTTGATAGGTTTTTCCCTAGTTCTAAGACTTGTCATGTCTGTCTGAATCAAGTGGGTAGTTTATCCCTTGATGTTAGAATATGGACTTGTGTGCATTGCAAAACAATCCATGATCGTGACATAAATGCGGCAATAAATATTCGAGATGAAAGCTTACGGATATTGTCGTTAGGAAAAGCGCGATACTGCCTATAGAGGGGATATAAGACCAAAATCTGGGCGTAAGTCCGTCTTGAGGCAATCCCCCGTGAAATAGGAAGCTCTCAACGATCTTGAGAGTAGTTCACAATAGAAAGTTCAGATCAGGCTAAAATCAATCTCGAACAGGTCTCATGCTTCTGGTGGAAAAATTATTAAGTAAGCCCAAAAGCCGTAAATTAGCGATTTTTTTGGCTTTTATCGGCAGCATTCTCGCTTTACCCTTTCCTATCGCCGGTATTCATAAATTCTATCTCGGTCAACCTCTCTGGGGAATTATTTATCTTCTCCTTTGGCAAACTCCGATTCCCCGGGTGGCTTGCGCGATCGATGCAGTGTGGTATTTAATCCAAGATAACCAATTTTTCGCTAACTATTTTCCCACTGCCACCGCTGCTGCCACTGTCCCCAGTTTAGAGCCTAAACAAGTAGAGGCGATCGGGGCAGCTTTAAGGGAATTAGAGCGCCTCCGGCAAGAAGGATTAATTTCTGAGTACGAATTTGAAGAAAAACGGCGACAACTACTACAATGACACCGCAAAACTGGTTAGGGCGCACTTTTAACCCTTTAAAAGCCAAAATTAGCAATGATCCCTATTATCGCTTTCGTTCCCTCGATGAGATCGCTATGGCGGCACAATTGGGCATTAAAATTAATGTCAGTCAAGCGGGTGTGGATGATTGGCTGCGATTGCCGGGGATATCCATCCATCAAGCGCGGATGTTGGTGGAATTGTCGGGTATGGGGGTAGAATTGCTTTGTCTCGAAGATCTAGCGGCTGCTTTGAGTGTTCCTGTGGCTAGATTGAAAGCTTGGCAACCGATTCTAGAATTTGCCTATTATAGCCCGGAAAGTCACCTCGCACCCCCTAAAATCAATCCTAACACCGCTTCGATCGAGCAGTTAACCACCCTGCCCCTAATCAGCGATAATTTGGCAGCTGCCATTATTAAAAGCAGAGAAGAACAGGGATTATTTAAGAATATTGTGGATTTTAAAGGGCGTTTATCCCTAGACGCTCAGGAAATCTCCCAATTAATGCACTTTTTCCAGTTTTAATCCCAAATCATCAGGAAAGGAGACAGGAGACAGGAGACAGGTTTTAGGTGTTGGGGGTTGGGGTTTTGGGGTTTTGGGGTTTTGGGGTTTTAGTTCAATTTCCCCACTTCCCCACTTCCCCACTTCCCCACTTCCCCACACTCCACACCCCACTTCCCCATTTCCCCACTTCCCCACACCCCACACCCCACACCCCACACCCCACTTCCCAGCAAATCTAAATGTCTTCAGATTCCTCGCCATCATTAGGGGGAACTAGGGCTACCGCAGCGATCGCATCGTCCTCATCGAGTTTTTGTACCCGGATGCCTCCGGCCGATCGCGATTGAGGAGTAATAGCATCGACGGATTGACGGATGATAATACCCCGTTCGGTGATAATCATAAATTCCTCGTGGGGGTTAACAACGTGCAGAGCCGCTAATTTATCGTTCTTTTTGCGGAATTTAATCACTCTGACTCCTAATCCCGCCCGATTTTGCAGACGTAGGAGGGTAACGGGAACCCGTTTTCCTAGTCCTGCCATGGTAATCGCTAACACCCAGGGGCCATTATTAGCCACTTCGGGGTTAATTTCTTCGCTTTCGTCCTCGGTTTCTTCTTCGTTAGATTCAGCGATTTGGGCGACAATTTGACTAGGCAGGATGTCCATACTAATTAATTCGTCACCTGAGCGCAATTTCATCGATTTTACGCCTTTAGTTGCCCTTCCCAAGGAGCGCAATTGTTGACTATCGGCCTTAAAATGAATTGCCATCCCCTGACGAGAACCGATAATGACGCTGTCTTCCTCTTTGGCCAAGCGAACCCAACGCAGTTGATCACCGTCTTCGAGAGAAATGGCGATTAAACCGTTCGATCGAATATTACTAAAGGCAGCAAGGGCGGTTTTCTTGATAAATCCCTTTTGTGTGAGCATAATCAGGTAATTATCCTCGCTGAACTCGCTGACTGCCACCACCGAGGTAATTTTCTCCCCTTTGGGAATCTCTAACAGTTGCACGATGGGAACGCCGCGAGCGGTACGGGAACCGGTGGGGATATGATAGGCATTGAGACTATAGACAACCCCGCGATCGGTGAAAAAGAGAACGCTATCGTGATCGCGGCAGGTGATAAAGTGATCGATGCCGTCGTCTTCTTTCATTTTCGCGCCAGCTTTCCCCCTTGTTGCCCGATTTTGGGACTCAAAGGTATTAACGGGCATTCTTTTGATGTAACCCTGTTCGGTGACGAGAATTAAGGCTTGTTCGTTGGCAATCAGGTCAGTTTCGGCGATTTCTCCTTCCCGTTGTTCAATATGAGTGCGACGCGGGGTAGCGTGAATCGTTTTGATCTGTTGCAGTTCTTCCTCGATAATGCTGTCGATCCGTTCTTTTTTGGCTAAAATATCCTGAAGATCGCCGATTTTTGCCAGTAATTCCCCGTGTTCTTGCTGAATTTTCTCCGATTCTAGGGCGGTTAAACGCCGCAGCTGCATTTGTAGGATTGCGTCCGCTTGCACCTCTGAGAGGCCAAAATTCTGCACTAATCCCTCTTTTGCGGTAGCTGTGTCGGCAGCACTGCGAATCAGGGCAATGACTGCATCGAGACTAGCGAGGGCAATTAGTAAACCCTGAAGGATATGATCCCTTTCCTCGGCCTTGCGGAGTTCATAACGGGTACGACGGGTGATAACTTCTACCCGAAAATCGAGGAAAACCCGGAGAAACTCCCTTAAAGTCAGTAATCTCGGTTCGTTATCGACTAATGCCAACATATTCGCCCCAAAATTCGACTGGAGGGGCGTTTGTTTATAAAGATTGTTGAGGACCACGCGGGGATAGGCATCTCGTTTCAGTTCGATCACCACCCGGATGCCGTCGCGATCGCTTTCGTCCCGCACATCGGAAATACCGTCTATTTTGCGATCATTGACCAAATCGGCGATTTTTTCGATTAATGCCGCTTTATTGGTTTGATAGGGCAGTTCGGTGATAATAATAGCATCTCGATCGGGTCTTCCCCTTTGTTCGATGGTTTCAATGGTAGCGACTCCCCGCAGGGTAATGGAACCGCGGCCGGTGGTGTAAGCTTCCTGAATGCCGTCTCTACCAAGGATATGCCCCCCGGTGGGAAAGTCCGGCCCCGGGATATAACGCTGTAATTCCGTATCGGTGAGATCGGGGTTATGGATGAGGGCAACGGTTCCATCGATAATCTCGGCCAGGTTGTGGGGGGGGATATTGGTGGCCATACCGACGGCGATGCCCGATGAGCCATTAATTAGCAGTTGCGGGACTCTAGAGGGCAAAACCACGGGTTCCTGTTGGGAACCATCGAAGTTATCGGCAAAATCGACGGTTTCTGACTCGATATCCTGTAGTAGGGCGTTGGTGGCCAGGGTGTGCAGACGACACTCGGTATAACGCATGGCTGCCGGGGGATCGTTATCGATCGATCCGAAGTTACCATGACCGTTAATCAGGGGATCGCGCATGGAGAAATCCTGGGCCATGCGGACGAGAGCATCGTAAACAGCAGTATCCCCGTGGGGATGGTATTTTCCTAATACTTCCCCGACGACTCTAGCGCATTTCCGGAAGGGGCGATCGGGGGTTAATCCTAGTTCGTACATCGCATAAAGAATGCGCCGGTGTACGGGTTTCAGTCCGTCCCTAGCGTCGGGCAAGGCGCGCCCAACGATGACGCTCATGGCGTATTCTAGATAGGAACGGGACATTTCATTGCTTAAGTCTGTGGGGACGACATGATCCTGGGCGGCGGTCATAGGGGGGTTAACTCCAATAACAAGGCAAAAAAGCGTTTTTGTGAGTAAATTCGCTAAAAATCGGGGTTTTACCCTTTTGATGTGCAAAATATGCCCATTTGTACGACTATTTTACCATAAAATCCCTCTTTTTTGGGGTTTAGAACAGTGCCAAGTCAGTAGTGATCGCAGATACCTTGGCTGGGATGGACGGGTTAATGGTTTGCTATCCTCTTGACAGAGATTGCAGAAAGTCGAGAAGATCTTTAAAAGAAGGACAACAAGTGGCACAAAGTTCTAAATTTAGCTTTTGGGCTAGTTCAAGATTCATGTTGGTACTATAACGGGGTTTTCTATTTTCACCGATTGACAATTTGATCAATTCTTCTTTCGGTTTGATAATTAGGTGAGGGTTTGGGTGAGCTTTTCCCTTGCCTCGTCCCACATATTTAACAACTTCTGGATCAGACCAAAACCAAGCCTCTAATTCTTCTATTGGGATGCAGATATATTTCCTGATACCATTAATATTAGAACAGCTTAATTCTAAGTGATCTCGCAATTGTTTTTCATCGTTAAGAGAGTTATTCTTGGGATTACGATCTAAATCATGAACAATGATAAAAGGGGAGCATCCTTCCCTTGTCATCACTTTAAGTTTTGCTGACAGTTTTCTCTTTAATGTACTAGAGGATTTAGATGCCCAAGATTTTGTCCTAGTATTTGTCCCCAGCACGCGATGGATAATTTGACGAAACACATTGCAGTCCGTCTCATCTTCGGCAATTATGGCGATCAAGTTACTACTCATCGAGAATACCACTGTAAATCCAGTCTCCTAAATCTCCTTCTTCACAGAGGTACTCGACAACTTTTTCAATCTCTCCTTCTTCTAGTTTCCTAACACTTGTCCGTCCCTGGTTACGATAAACTAAGCTAATATTTTCTGGCTTTGTCCAAGCTACTACTTGTGGTGAATGAGTTGATATAATTAAATTTACATCCCAAGTATAGGATTTAATTTCATTTAATAATTTTGCTAACATTGCGGGATGTATTTGTGTTTCTGGCTCCTCAATTATGGTTGTTGCATTAGGATAGTGAGCAATTATTTCGATAAGAATTGATAAAACTCGCAATGTGCCATCGGAGAGTAATCCAATATTGACTCCATCTAATAATACTGAAGCGATGTACTCTTCGTCTTTATCTTGGCATGTCTGTCCAGAATGCTCACTCAAAACGAACTTCTGCACAGTGATTTTCTTGGCAATTCCTATTCGTTGACAAACATTTTCTAGTTCATCAAAATCATCCGTACCCACCCAACGAAATATTCTCCGAGCTAGAGTATCTGCTAGATCAAATCGACTGGCAGAAATCTTCTTACTTGCCACCTTTAATAAGGAAGACTGTCGTCTTGATGTGCGACGGATAGGAGCTTTGCCAAGAAGACGAATCCCTTTTAAAATAGCATAAACCCACTGCATTTCTGGAGGTAAATTTAGCGATGAATTTCCAGGTATATTTGACTGTCGCAGCGAGGTAGTATTGCCAAGAATAGCAAATATTGGCTCACCATTATTATTAAAGCTTGTTAGTCCAAATTCGGTTTTCCAGAGAAGTTCTTGATCTCCATCAATATACTGACAATAATCATTCCAAGAAAAGGAATTTTCCTCGGAATTATCCTTATAGCGGTGTGCAGTCGTATGAGGTACAGTGTCACGAGCTATAAACCATGCTAGGCAAAGCTTGGTCTGTATCTCACTCAAGCGCTTACCGCTATAGTGGTAAGCTAAACGGCGCTTAACCTGCATGATCCAACAGCTATAACCCTTTTGGAGTCTATATCGGTGATCCGAAGTAAAAGCCGTTTAGCTTATCATCTATGTCTGTATCTATATCGTCCATAGAAAAGGGGATGATTAGCTCATACCTGTATCCTAAGTGCCGGTTAGTCGGTGTTAGAATTTCAACCTGCAAAATTGTGGGAATGCTATCACTGTCAATCATCCGAGATCCGATCGATCTACCGATAGCACAGGATGAGATGGCTTCAAATCCTTCTAGGATAGCGGATTTCCCCGCACCGTTTCTCCCCACTAATACCCCAACTTGGTTAACTAGGGATAGGGAAACTGGACCACCTAGCACACCCCAACCATCGAGGGTAAAAGATAATAGTCTAGGCTGGTTCATATTAAAACAATTCTAGTTTTTGGGATCATACAGGGCTTTATTACTGGACTTCCCCCATACAGAAATACTAAAAAATTAACAAAACCCTTACTGCAGGTCGCTTCTCAGAAAAAATTGAAAAGAGGCTACTGGGTACATTTTTCCCTTGAAAATGGCTGTACCGTTGACTGTATCTGGAGTAGAG
>NZ_JADBTF010000216.1:0-6688 GCF_020246295.1 Microcystis sp. M090S1
ACTCGGCGAGTTGTAGAGAAGTTAGCATCTAGCTCGATAGTTTTTTTCTCTTGCAATGGTGGTTTTATTGTCATATCTTATCTTGATATTGGCAAGCTACAAGCGTTTTAATCGTAATTACAACTAGGTCAGTTTATAATTGGCTATATAGAATGAGAAAGATTATTCTAGCTCTCTCATACTTGCTAAAATACTATTAAACTAGCCTGCGGGTTATATCAGCTAATGTAATTAGCTAAAAAAATTAACTTTAAGATTTAGAGCCATTGTACCTGGTGATGAACTTATTGTAAAGAAAATTTTTAACCAGCCAATACTAGAAAGCCAACGGCTCTCCCGATATAATGGGAAAAAATGTTCTCATCCTAAATCCGGTTATTAAAAACTGATTATTTATTCTCCCTTTTGCCTCTTGCCTCTTGCATGAGTGCCTCTCCTCATAAGTAGCCTATACTCAACGGATTTAGTATCATATCTTCTATTTAGCTTCCTGGAGAGTCATTATTCCGGCAAATCTCCAAAACGCTCTCGATAGCGTTGAAGCAATGCTTCTAAATCCTCAGCCCGCATTCTTTCCTGTTCAGCCCGCATTCTTTCCTGTTCAGCCCGCATTCTCTCCTGTTCAGCCCGCATTCTCTCCTGTTCAGCCCGCATTCTCTCCTGTTCAGCCCGCTCTGACTCTGTGGGCAGTAAATCGCCAGCAAAAGTCGCCCAACGCAACCACACTGCCTCGACTCCCTTGTACTCCCCTTGCCAGCGTACCAAGGACAACCCTAGTCTTTGACTGAAAAATCTTTCTCCCTCCTCTAGAGATAATGGCTCGTAGTTGCCTTCTCTGAGGATAAAACCTGCCCAGTCTTCAGGATTAAAGGGATCGTACCAGAAATATTCTGGCACTCGCCAACGGTCCTGATAGATGGCTTTCTTTTCAGTTTTATCCTGTGGAGCGGTACTTTCGGAAAGGAGTTCGATAACCACGTCGGGAGCTTTCCCTTCTTCCCGAACCACCCAACTTTTTCTTTCCGCTTTGGGAACCCCCAGGACAGCAAAAAAATCGGGTCCGCGAAATTCCGCGCTTTTTAACTGTGCGGCACTGAAATAAACGAACATATTGCCCCCCACATAGCCATCTTCCCTAGCAGCTAACCAGGGTAACAAGGCATCAATCAGGATATCCATCTGTAGTTTATGTCGTTGGGTTTCCATGGCAACGCCGTCATCACAGGGCAATTCATCTTGGCTGGGCAGTGAAAGTGGAGAAGGGGCAATAGTGGAAGTCATCGGAGCTACACTGGTGATTAGACTTATGGGGCTTTTTCCTCTAGCACTAGGGAAAATAATCTACTGGCTAGAATTGAGATGGGGGCAAAATACTATGGTGATTATAGCCTAAATGTATTATTGCTCTTGCTCAAGCTCTCACTGTATAACTCTAAATATTTTTGTGCCTGTAACTCTAAAGTAAATTCTTGCGCCACTTTTTGCCTTGCCCGAATGCACAATTGGTTATACCTTTCTGTATCTTCTAATACCCAATTAATTCCCAGTGCCAAGTCTTCCACCTCGAAGGGGTGAGCCAGATAACCATTCTCTTGATGTTCGATCATATCAGGCATTCCACCAATTTTAAAAGCAACAGAGGGAGTTCCACAGGCGAGAGCTTCCATGACTGTGTTAGGAAGATTATCCTCAAGGGAGGGAGCGACGAAAATATCGGCGGCGGCATAGACTAAAGCTAGGGAAATATCATCATTTAATCTGCCTAAATAATGGGTTTTCAGTCCAAAATCAGGCGGATTAACCGGTTCAGAAGCACCGAAGACCACTAACTCTAATTTATGCTGCCATATTTCCCACTGGCTGAGTTTTTTTATGGCAGGTAGCAGCAGATGAAATCCTTTTCGGCGATCGCTTGTTGCCGTCATAGCACCAAAGAGAAATTGATTTAGTTTCCAACTAGGAAACAATTGTTTGGACAATATTCAGAAATTGTTCTGCATAAGTTTGGCATTCTATTTTATTGTTGGTTCGCGCTTCTGATTCAGATATTAAATCTGGTCCAGGCATAAGCTTAGTAGTTAATAATTCAAGGTGATTGGCAAGCTCTTGTGAAGAATCTGGTTGAAAAAATATAGCCCTGGGAGAATTTTGCTCTTTGTGGACAGAAATATCTGATAATAATATTGTTTTACCTAACACTCGAGCATCTTCTACTACTGTACTCCATCCTTCAAACAATGAAGGCTGAATCACTGCTAACGATCTCCTCATGAGTTGAATCTGATCCCAACGTGGAATTAATCCAAGAATTATAAATTGATCGCTTAAAGAGTTTTTTTCAATTGAATTTTTTATTTCTTCTCCATACTTAGGAAATCGGCTATCATAAAGTTTACCAGTACACACAACTACGGGCTTGACATTTGTTCTTTTCAATAAGATAAGTGCTTCTATGATAAGCTTATGATTTTTGTGTATCCAAAATTGATTGCTAACCAAAAAGAACTTGTTTGGAAGATTATATTTTTCCTGAACTAATGTTGGAGCTAAATGATTTTCAAACCAGTCTTGATTGGGTATCGTTCTAAAACTTAATACAAATTTCTGAGCTTTAGATTCAGGGTAAAAAGCGGCAAAATCGCTCAAAGCACTTTCACTGCTAAAGACTATATTTAACGAATTGTTAGATAAATATTCAAATGCTTTATCACGGCTTTTTATTTCTTTGGCAGAAAAATATGAGGGTAGATATTTATGTTGAAAATCTGGAATCCAAGTTGACCAACCGCAATTAAACTCCCAGTAAATACCCCACTTTATTGAAACAGGATATACAAAGTCTATTTCTTTACTTTCTAAAAGTTTTATCAACCTTCTATCCCTTAGCCAAGAAGCACTTTGACCGACTTTCCGTAATAATCGATTCAAAAAAGAGGGCTTTATACAATTAGTTATGTATATTTGTTCCACTAGATTTTCCAGTTCTTCATAATAGCTTTTTTTGAGATTAGAACCAATAAATAAATATAGCTTAATATGCTCCCTTTTATTGGCGGGTAACTCGGCAATAGATTTGACAAGATTTTTAATATAAATAATCCCCCCCATCCAGTTATCATCAGCTTGCATCAGAATACCAATATTTAAGGTTTTTATCATCCCATTAGCTCCGCACGACACCATTGGGTATAGACACTGATTCCTCTGTCAAGAGTTACTTCAGGAAGAAACCCAAGTTTTTTGAGACAATTTATATCAGCTTTCCAGTTTGGGGGATTGCCGGTAGGTATTGTACCATCAAAATGTACAGGAATATCGAGTTTCAAATGTTCTAGTATCAAGTTAACTAACTCCTTAATAGAGGTTTCTGTTCCACTTGCCAAGTTATAAACATCGGCGTGACAAGGAGCTTTCTCTGTTAAGAGGTAGAGAGCTTTGGCTATATCTCGACTATGGATAAAGTCACGACTTTCATTACCTGTTCCCTGTAGATTGAGAACGGGGTTTGTCAGAGCCTTATGACAGATATCCCAGACAACTTGTCGCCTCAATCCCGGACCATAGGCAGAAAAGATGCGTACTGTAGCTGTGAGTAAGCCATAAACTTGGAAAAACTCCTGGCAAAGTTGTTCACAGATTAGCTTATGGTAGCCATAGGGTGAAATAGGATTGAGGGAATGACTTTCATTAATAGGTAAAGTTTTGGGATTACCATAAACAGCAGCACTAGAAAGATAAATAACTCGGCATTGAGGTGCATGAAGGCGAAGTGCATCTAATAAGTTGAAAGTAACAACTACTCCATCGGTAAAATCTGCTTTTGGTTCACTTACTGAAAGAGCAACTGATGCCCTTGCAGCACAATGGATGCAGACCTGTGGCTGTAGTTGTTCGATCAGTATGGCTAAATCAGGGGAAGGTAGAGTGAGTTGATAATAACCCAAGAGATATTGAGTTGGCGCGTTTTCTGGAGGACGGGTTCCCAAACCGACAACAGACCACCCAGCTTGGGCGAATTCGCGAGCTATATACCGCCCAATAAATCCTGTAACACCAGTAATAAGAACAGTTTTCAAGATATTAATCTCAGGGTTTGATAGCAATAAATGAATAATGACGACCTGGAGTGTCTGACTTTTGAGATTGATACCAACCACAAAACTTTTGTAAAGTTTCATTGTTAGCCAGCCAGTTGCCTAATTTGTCACCAATAATAGGAGCTAGGACAGATTTAATTAAGTTTGAAAAGTCCTGTTGGGTCATCGGTGCATAGTTGATTACGCTGTCGAAGGGAGCGATTGCTTTTTGCAGTTTTAGTCTTGCTGTCTCGATAGCTTTTAGGTATTCTTGCAGCAAATAAGCGTTCTCTCCGCCATACAAGAAATGTAGAGGATGTGACGCTAAAAAGAGTGGTAAGTCTTCCTTTTTTGAGATAATATGTTCACGAGTTGCTATCAATACTCCTCCAGGTTTTAAGACTCGTGCTGCTTCTTGACAGAGTCTTTTTAAATCCTGGGCATGATGAAGTACCGCTCGTCCATAAACGATGTCAAAAGTATTGTCCTCAAAGGGTAAGGTTTCTCCATATTCTTGAATAATTTGAATAGGTAACTGAGTGCTGTCAACTAAAGATTGGATGGCTTGAGCGCCAACCAGCGGACTAGAATCTGGTTCTAAGGCAGTAACGGAACATCCCAATTTAGCAAAAGCATAACTGGAAATTCCTCGACCTGCACCCAAATCTAATACTTTTCCCGGTATATATTGACTCAATAGATTTTTAACTGCAAGCCATTCTTCACTGTTACTAAATCTTTCTGCTGCTAACTCCAACGGATCGTCGTAATAACAGCAACGTACCAGTTCTTGTTTTTCTGGCTGCTCTCTAAGCCAACGAACTGCTTGTTCCCAAGTGTGAGTAAATTTAGTAGACATATCAGATTATTTCCATAACTCTAAAGCAGCGATCGCACGGCTGCAGGCCGCATAATCAGAATCGTAATCTTTCGTACTATTAGGATTAAAGTATTTGGTTTCATGAATATTAAACCCTTCAAATTTCTGACAATACTGTTTATCGCTTATTGACCATCCACCTGACTCATAGCAGAAATAAGTTTCAATCAGCTTTGCTGGAGCAAAAGTATCAATTAACAAGTCAATCATTTCAGCATTAAACTGCTGATACCAGCCAAAATCAGTGTACTGACCGTAAGGCACGGTGATGTAGACTTTCCCTCCTGGTTTAGTCACCCTCTTAAATTCTGATACAGCCTGTAAATAATCTAGACATTTGTTCTCTCTAAAAGTTGGATTTGATGAGTAGATTGAGTTATCCATACCAATGTGTTCAATCGTAGAACTTGACACCACCTCGTCAAAGCAATCATCTTTAATTGGAATCTTACGCAAATCTCCGAAAAGATAAGATATCTTCTTCCACCAATAACAGTTCCCTTCAGGCTCCAAAGTCATTATAGTAATATTTTTGTTCTTAAGTTTTTGATTCTCTAAAAGATAGGCAAAATTAAGAACAGATCCTGCATCGAGTAGCTTTCCTTCTCCCTGACTAATTCGTGAAATCAACCAAGGATATTCAACAACTCGCTCATCCAAAAATTCTCCATATTGCTTTGGCAGCTGCAAGCTATTTTGAAAAATATCTATTGTCAAGGAATCATTGATAGATTTTCTAATTATATTTTCTTTAAACAAACTATAGCCAGTTGACCAAGGTTTTCGTCCATTTATTAGGTACGAATATATTTTCATTTGTTTAACAATACTGCTACTATTTAGCCAGCGAACAATATTTTTCATTATTTTAGATTCAGATAAGAATTTATTTCTTTGACATACTCCCACCGTCAAGCTACGCTGTGACGGGGGATTCTTGACCTATCACTATCGGAAATTCCTTGTTCAACGAGACAGCTTAGATTCTCAATGTCTCCATTAGTAATCCAGAGGCCGGACTCTCCCAAGGCGTTTGGGTCGGTTTCTGTTTGCCCAACAGTACCGTTGAGATGATTTCCCAAATATTTCAACCCTTTTTTAAGAATATTTATTGCTGCATTATGATCCCTATCTAAGACTGTTTGACAATTGGGACATTGATGAGTTCTAGTGCTTAATGTTTTTTGAACTCTTGTTCCACAAGTTGATATTCTGGTCGGATTTCATCCCCCGCAAAGGTGAGTATCTTGTCGAAAAATGTAGCGGGGGCATTCATCCGACATTTTAGGTAAAGATATTGTAGTGTATTATGAACAGATGCCAGAAATTTCATGATATAAATGTGGCTCTTCGTTACTTGTTATGGTTCGATAGGGGGACATAAATCGACTAAATCCTTATCTGGCAAGAGACTTAATTGATTAGTTCGCTCTAGATAAAAAACAATTGACAAAAATCGCTAAATGCCTTTCTAGATAAGGGTTCCATCCCTTATAACCCCCGTACATTGCATAACACAAACCGAAGAACCATAAATGTCTATTTTGTAGATTTTGTTGTTTGACTGAGTTTATCTTGATTTTTTGGTGGCATAAATACCTGGACTTCCCCCGTATAAACATACTAGCTATGGCTAAAAGTCTTATAGAGCCTGAGTTAAAGCCATATAATACTAATGGACTACTGGACACAAACTCCTGAAGTCCTTACGCAGATAGGGTTTGAGGCAAAA
>NZ_JADBTF010000217.1:0-4395 GCF_020246295.1 Microcystis sp. M090S1
TCAGAAAAGCTTATTGTAAAATTTACACTTTCTGAAGAAAAAACCGAGGAAATTATGGAAGAAGTTTGCCAATTTTCTCGAATTGTCAGAATTAATCAAGAGCTTGCCCTAGTATCTGCCGATCCTGACGACGATATGATCATAGAATGTGCGATCGCTGGCAATGCGACCTATATTATCACGGGAGACAAACATCTTCTTTCACTGGTTGAATATCAAAATATTCAGATCGTAAAGGCAAAAGATTTTCTGGACTTTTTAGATCAAAATAATAACTATGAATTATGAACTTTACTCCAATGTGATTTTATTAAAATATATTCCCGAAGAATGATTATCTGCGTGGGACGTGGGAACCTTGGTAGAAAAACATCAAATCGAGGGATTAGAAAGGGGTTATAGGGTTGAATTTTTCGATAGGTTGGGAAAAACGATTACTGTTGTCACCCTGCCCGAAAATTCCCTCCGTTTCCCCGCCCCGCTAAGGACCCGTGTTAAACTGATTAATCATGCTGGTGTCTAGAAGCGACCTATGCCGAACTTAACCTTAAGCAACGAACAAGTGATCGACTTATTCAAACAACTCCCCGAAGCACAGTAAGAATGAGCCTTAATAATATGAGCAAAATTTCGATCGAAGTCAGTCCCGAAACAGCGGCAGCCTATCAATCCGCATCCTCTGAAGAAAAAGAGCGTGTTCGGATTCTTATCGATCTGTTGATGAGAAGGCCGAGTGAAGACGATAGCGACTTTCTTGGTAAGCTGATGGACGAAATTAGCGATCGAGCCGAAGCTAGAGGATTAACACCCGAAATCCTAGAATCTTTATTAAATGAGCCTTGAATACTATTTCGTTTTCGATACAAATGTTTTAGTAAGTGCGCTTCTCTCTAAAAACGGTAAAGCGCGACAGGCATTCAACAAAGCTCGAAGGCTCGGTAAATTGTTAATGTCCGAGTCAACTTTGTTAGAATTAGTAACAGTCTTCGCTCGTCCGAAATTGAATAAATATGTTTCCTCTCTAGAAAAGGAAATATTTATTGTAACGATCGCAAAAGAGACCAAAGTTATAGAAATTCAGAGCGAAATAGTAGTTTGCCGAGATGAGAAAGATAATCAGTATTTAGAACTAGCGATCGATGGTCAAGCGACCTGTATTGTAAGCGGCGATTCTGATCTATTAGTTTTAAATCCATTTCGAGAAATCCCAATTTTAACGATTCAAGAATTTCTAGATCATGACTTTTCCTGTTAGCGATCAGTCCCCCCACCCACGAGCCAGCTAAAGACTCATGTTAAAATCGTTAATCATGCTGGTGTCTAGAAGCGACCTATGCCGAACTTAACCTTAAGCAACGAACAAGTGATCGAATTAGTCAAACAACTCCCCGAAGCACAGCAACAGGAACTATTTAGATTCCTAATCCATCGTCAGTGGGGAAATATGGAAGCTATAACCGATTACGGAAGCCAACAGGCAAAAATCGTCGCAGCAGAACGCGGCTACGATTGGGAGACAATGACCGAAGAGGAAAGAGAAGAATTTATCGATGAAATCGTTCACGAACCATCATAATATCGACCGAATTACACAGGAGCATATTTTACCATGAATATTACCTTAAATCCCGAATTAGAACAATTAATTAACTCTCAATTATCGACAGGGAAATATAATAGCGTTGAAGATTTATTGAAAGACGCTTTGTTAAATTTAGCGGACAAACAAAACCGTCAGGCTTTAAGCAAAAAAGTTAAAGAACTCTTCGATAAAACTCAATCCTTACCCGGCGTTCAGGATATTACCGAAGAAGAGATCGCCGAAGAAATTGAAGCGTACCGAAGAGAGGACTTAAAAGAAAAATGGGCTAAATGGTTTCAAGAAGTTGAAGAAATGGAATTGACCGCCTCTGAAATTAGTGAAAAGGACTATGAAAATCTTTTGATGGATAAATATAAACAACAGGGATTGATCCTATGATCCTGTGCGATACTGCCCCTTTATTCTGTTCGGTAGATAAATCTCAGCCACGACATCAAGCAGTTAAAATTTTTATCGAGAATGAGTCCTCTTATCTAATAACAACTTGGGCTTGTTTTACTGAATCCATGTATCTCTGCTTGAAACGTGGGGGATGGTCGATGCAAGCTCAACTCGGTAAATTGCTATTGAAGAAAATGGTACGGTTAGCCTCGATCGAAGAAAAAGATTATCCTCGATTACTGTCACTGATGGAAAAATATAAAGATCGCCCAATGGATTTAGCTGATGCGACTTTAGTCGTAACGGCTGAGAATTTAAAAATCAAACGAATTTTAACCTTCGATTCCGATTTTTTCTCGGTCAGCATCATTTAATCCGGTCATTGTCCTTGCCTCTGTTGATCAATTTCTTCTTCCTTTATATCCTGTTTTCAGTATTTCTGCAAAACTGAGATGCCCCCTCAGAAAATCGGGGCAGATTTTTATTTTGCTACTCCTTATCATTCTTGGGAGAGGGGGATTAAACGAGCATAATAAGGGACTATTAAGACAATTCTTGCCCAAGAAGACGAATTTTAAAATCCTGAAGCCAAAGGAGGTAGAAAGAGCCCTAAACTTAATTAACAATCGAGGTGGCTCCATAACAGCTTAAGCTAGAGCTAGTAAATATAAATAGCACCCTGTTGATTGATGTTAAAGGTGGTATAACCGGGGGTACTCCCCGGAACTTTGGTGACAGTAATCGTGACTAAATTATCATCATTGACCTCTACGGCATAGATTAAACTAGAAGAATAGGGATCTGCGGCGGCATTAGCCCGATTAATCAGAATATATGCTGGAATTACCAAACCTCTTAGGTTTGTCTCCGTACCTGGAGATAATAATTGGGGAGAGGAATTAATATTGGCCGATAGGTCATAATTGAGGTCAATATCGGTTTGATTGATGATTTTAATCTCCACGGGACGACTCGTATTCACCCTAGCAACAGGCTGCCAAGGACCGGGTTGAAAGGTGGTAGCGGGGGGATTTTGAGCGGGTAGAGAGGGGGGAAAAGCTAATCCCAGACTGAAGACGAGGGAAAGAGTTAAAAAGCGATCGCATTTCATAGATAAATCCTGGTCTAGGGTGTTCATCCTATTTTAGGAAGGTATCTCCAATGTTTTATACTTGAGTAGAAGCTTTTGAAATTGTCTATAGCGGTGAGTGATCAGCTATCGGGGGAATATCCTAAGCTTCCCCGATTTTGCTCTATAAACAAGGCTAAATACACCTTTTTTTCTCTAGAAGTTTCCCTAGTAACCCCTATCAACGGTTTAATTTAGGTTGAGATTGATTATATGCCTACCATCGACATATCGGGAGTATCCCACAGTTACGAGTTATTTTCGCCCCGAGCGGATAAACCGGTTTTAGTCTTTATACACGGTTGGCTGCTGAGTCGTCACTACTGGCAGCCTTTGATAGATATTCTCTCCCCGGATTATCCCTGTCTAGTCTATGATCTCCGGGGCTTTGGCGACTCCCAAAAAATCACCTCTAACAGTCCTCCTAGCAGTTATAACCTTGAATCCTACTCCCAAGACGTTATTACCCTTCTTAACCGCTTAAACCTCGATGCTGCTTGGTTAGTTGGTCATTCCCTCGGTGGTAGTGTTGCTTTGTGGGCCGCGGATAGCTGTCCTGAACGGATTAAAGGGGTAATCTGTATGAATGCCGGCGGTGGCATCTATCTAAAGGAGGAATTTGAGCGATTTCGGGAAGCCGGAAGACAGATTTTACAGAGAAGACCGCCTTGGTTGCCCCGTGTTCCCTTTATTGATGTTTTATTCTCGCGGATGATGGTCAAGCAAACCCTAGGTAAAAAATGGGGCAAACAGCGCGTGATTGATTTTGTCCGGGCCGATTACCAAGCAGCCCTAGGGTCACTTTTGGAAACCACCACTATCAGCGAAGTTCATCTTTTACCCCAGATTGTCTCCCGTCTCCCACAACCGGTCTATTTTCTGGCGGGGAAAGAGGATACGATTATGGAAGTTAAGTACGTTAACCATCTGGCCAGTTTTCATCCTTTGTTTGAAACTGGCAGCAACGTCATTGAGTTATCCGATTGTGGTCATTTTGCTATGCTGGAACAAACAGCAGCGGTGGTCCAAAAGATGATGGCTATTTTAAATCAGCATTGCGGTTAGAACCTTTAGGTAAGCGCATTCTTGAACTTTTTCAACAGTTTCTTAACTCCACCAACAGTGAACTAATACTAAATCCGTTGAGTATAGGCTACTTAAGTAGGTAGGCACAATTATTTGTAGGATGGGTTAGCGGTAGCGTAACCCATGCGGGCGTTGTGTTTCATGCTTCAACCCAAACTATGTTCTAAATCCGTTGAGTATAGGCTACTTATGAAGA
>NZ_JADBTF010000218.1:0-8464 GCF_020246295.1 Microcystis sp. M090S1
AAAAGCTTGTTCTAGTTCATCAACGGAAAGACCATCAAAAACGATAATATCTTCTATGTTGATGACACGACAAAAAAATAAGCGATCGCTATCGTCGGATTCAATCACAGCTTCATAGCCTTTGTATTGCATTAATTTACTCCTGCTTTAATTAAAAATTCACGAAGAGCTTTAATTTGGTATCTTTTTAGTTCTTTTTGGGGGGTGAGGGGAATGAATATTGAGGGAAATTTTGTTAAGGTCAAATCGTACTCTTGAGCCATCGCCTTGAGTAATGTTACCTCCTAATGACTGAATTAAGTTAAGGACATCATCCCAAACGATGTTACGACGGATGGGATCGGCAAAATCTGTTTTTTGTTCATTGGCTAATTATGGCTTGATAGTACCGCTAACCAAAAGCTTAATTCCTTGCTAAAAATCGCCAATAAATCCTTCATGGCCCCCAAACTAAATCGGACTAGAGAAAAGTCTATCCTATTTTGTCTTCTGAGTTAGTTTTCCTCGACTACTTTTGTAGATCTTCATTGGCCCGAAAAATCGCTTCTTGACCACCACTAGAGGACACAAAACCCATAAAAGCTTTGACCGCTTCACTAGCAGGTTCTTTGTAAACGTAGTAAAGGGTACGCTGCCAGGGATAATTAGGTTCACTGGCTGAAATTCCGTCCACAGCGAGCGCCCTGACGGTTTTTTGGTCGGCGATTTGGCTATAGGTTGCGTAACTAATGCCATTCAGTCCCAAAACTCGCAAAATTGGGGTGGTGGCATCCCTCTCCATCATTTGAAAATTAGTTCCCCTACCAAATTCTCCCCCTTGCAGGACTTCCTCACGAAAACTTTGATAAGTGCCACTAATAGGAGGACGATTAATCACTTGAATAGTAGCTGCAGAACCGCCCACCTCGGACCAAGAGGTGATTTTTCCGGTAAAAATATCTTTAACTTGGGCAGTGGTTAACCCCCCCGCAAAGGGGTTTTTTACTCCCACCACAATAGCGATCGCATCTCGAACGATCGGACTAGAAGCCAATCCCTGAGAGCGTTCTGACTCGGTTAAAGGCCGTGACACCGCCGCAATATCGATCGCCCCCCGGGCCACTTCCTCTAATCCCTTATCAGATCCTTGAGCATTTGTCAAGACCTCTACCCCCTGAAATTTGGCCGTTAAAGCGGCTTTTAAGGCTTGATTAATCTGTACCATACTGGTAGCGCCGTTAATGCGAATTGTCGTGCCACTGGGGATAGAAGTCGGTGGGGCAAAACTGACCACTCCCTGGGGTGAAGGGGGAGGGGGTAAGGGAGAGGAGGTGCTTCCCGATGTTGGGGATTTTTGCGGACTTTTACTGCTGCCACAGAGAAAGAATTCTTGACCCGCGGCACATTGACTTTGTAGCCAGAAGTAGCCCCCACCTAAAATGCCCGCAGTGGATAAAAGAGCGATTATTAAAGCAGTTGTTTCGTTTTTTTGAGACATAATTATTCAGTGATCGGTGATCAGTTAGGGGATTTGGGGAGATGGGGATTTGGGGAGATGGGGATTTGGGGAGATGGGGAGATTTCAGCTAAATTCCCCACCCCCCCACTACCCCAACACCTAACACCTAACACCTAACACCCCACTACCCCATCATTTGCTGACATTAGGGGGTCGATCGCCTCGACACAGGTGATCAATGGAAGTTTCGATGATATTATCTTAGTGCATGGAAATCCACTCTTGATTTAGGACTGTATATCATGACCCACGCACCTATATCCCCAGTCGTGCTGGTTATCCTTGATGGTTGGGGTTATCGCCCGCAAAGGTCGGATAATGCGATCGCAATGGCGAAAACCCCGATTATGGATAGTCTCTGGGAAGTGTATCCCCACACCTTAATCCGCACCTCCGCTAAGGATGTGGGACTACCAGAAGGACAGATGGGCAACTCGGAAGTTGGCCACCTGAATATCGGAGCGGGGCGAGTTGTACCACAAGAATTAGTACGAATTTCCGATGCGATCGAAGATGGTTCGATTCAACAAAATCAGGCTTTATTAAAACTCTGCGGGGAGATTCGCCCCAAAAAAAGCAAATTACACCTAATTGGTTTATGTTCTGAGGGAGGAGTCCATTCCCATCTCGATCACTTACTGGGATTATTAGACTTAGCGAAAGTGCAAGGGATTAGTGATGTCTGCATTCATGTCATCACCGATGGTCGCGATACCAATGTCACCGACGGGATGCTCGCTATTAAACGGATTCAAGAACATATTAATAAAATCAGTCTCGGTCGCATGGTGACTCTCAGTGGGCGTTATTATGCCATGGATCGGGATCACCGTTGGGATCGGGTGGAAAAAGCCTATAACGTGATGACCAGTGATCAAGGTATCGACGGGCGATCGATTACTGAAGTATTACAGGCATTTTATGATCAAAATATTACCGATGAATTTATTCCCCCCACCAGAATTGCACCGGGGGCGATCGAAGCGGGCGATGGGGTGATATTCTATAATTTCCGTCCCGATCGAGCTAGACAGTTATGTTATGCCCTGACTATGCCCGATTTTGAAGATTTCGATCGAGATTTAATTTCTCCGCTTAGTTTTGTTACTTTCACCCAATACGATCCGAAATTACCGGTAGATGTGGCCTTTGCTCCCCAGAATTTAAATAATATTTTAGGACAGGTGATCGCTCAACAGGGATTAAAACAGTTTCGTTGTGCGGAAACCGAAAAATATCCCCACGTCACCTACTTTTTTAATGGGGGATTAGAAAAACCCTTTGAGGGAGAAGTGCGCGAATTAATTCCTAGTCCAAAAGTCGCCACCTATGACCAAGCTCCGGCCATGTCGGCAGCCGCGGTGACAGCAGCGGTCTCTGCGGCGATCGAACAGGGTATCTATAGTCTCGTGGTAGTCAATTACGCTAACCCCGATATGGTGGGTCATACGGGCATTTTAGACGCGGCCATGAAAGCAGTGGAAACGGTGGATCTATGCTTGGCTAAGTTGTTAAGTAGCGTCAATAAATTGGGGGGAACAGTGTTAATCACTGCCGACCACGGTAACGCTGAAACGATGGTGGATGAGTCGGGTAATCCTTGGACGGCCCACACGACTAATCCCGTTCCTTTAATTTTAATTGAAGGGGAAGGGAGAAAAATACCCGGCCACGGTGGCGATGTGCAGCTGCGGGATGATGGTCGTTTAGCTGATATTGCCCCCACTATCCTGGAAATTCTCCAAATTCCCGTCCCGATAGAAATGACTGGGCGATCGCTGATTAAACCGGCCGAAGTGGAAATTAAAGCCAGTCGCACTCCCGTCCGCATCTCGCTTTAACAGTAATCAGTAATCAGTAATCAGTGGAAATAATTAAAAAATTGGCTAATTAGGGTTTGCGGCAAAAAGTACGGGCGAAGCATTCGGATAGAAAATCTCCGGTTTCACCGATAGGTTATTGCCCGAATGCTTCGCCCCTACAGGACGCGGGCCGATGAAGACGCAAGGTTTGGAAGCAAGATTCTCTCAAAATCTTGCACCTGTTTCGCGAAACAAGACCCTACAACCCTTACCTCGTCTATATTTCACCATTATTCAGCAAGCCCTAATTAGCAGAAAAATGACCAATAAAAACCGCTCTCTTGTAGTTATGCTGATCAGCAAATCTTATCGAAGAAAGGGCGTAGGGCATCTTTGAATGTAAGATAATGAACATTTTTCAGCCAATTTCCGAGAGAGCCATAAAAATTTAAAACTTACATCTGATAACTGATAACTGATAACTGATAACTGATGATAACTGCTATACTTTGTAATGGAAAATAGAGAGTAATGATCATGACAGTGGTGCTGGTAGTACAGATTATTTGGGCGCTGGCGGCGGCCTTTCTGGCGATTTTGGTGTTATTACACAGTCCCAAAGGGGATGGTATTGGCGGTATTGGCGGCCAATCACAGATTTTTACCAGCGCAAAAACGGCCGAAAAAACCTTAAATCAGGTGACTTGGGCGTTGGGGACTGTATTTATCACCCTAACTATTGTACTGAGCGCTGGCTGGTTAAATCGCTAAATGCTAAGAGGTCGGTTCTCTTTTCTAGGACTCGCAGCCTTGGCGAGTCTTTTGCTGTTTTCCTATTCTTTGATCGCCGACAGTCGATCGCTACCAGAGTTAAAAACCCATCCTTTACCCGCTAATTTAGCCCAATGGCAAGAGCAAAACCAGTCCGGGGATTATTTTGATGCTGTGGAAATCAGTCCCGTGGGGGCGTTGATTTGGTCGCAATTTCCCGTGAAGATTTATGTTCAAAGCGATCGCAGTTCTTGGTTGAGTTTAGTACAACAGGCGATCGCTGAATGGGGGCAGTATTTGCCGATGGAGTTGGTAAATCGGGCAGAATTGGCCGATATCCTCATTAAACGAGAGTTACCGCCGTCGGGAGTTCGTTTTAATGCCGAAACGGGTAAGTTAGAACTGCCCCGGGTGCGTTCTGCCATAACACAATACGAGATTTTTGTCAAGGAAAATCGCTTAACTCATCGGATGAGTATCCAGATTAGTCCTAATTTAGCCGATCGGTCGGCCTTAGCCGCAGCGCGGCACGAATTAGGTCACGCTTTGGGAATTTGGGGTCATAGTCCCCTAGAGACGGATGTGATGTATTTCGCTCAAACTAGAGATATTCCACCGATTTCTAGCCGGGATATTAACACTTTAAAAAAGGTTTATCAGCAGCCAACTCAGTTAGGTTGGCAGATGGATAAGCTGCTCAATAGTGAGGTACAAAGTTTTCGTTTTCGGGAGACAGGAGACTAGGAGGAGAAAAAAGACAACAGACGACTAAAATATCTGTATAACCTCTGATTATGTCAAATTTATCTAGTATTTTAGATATTCTGATCTGATAGCAGCTCAAGAGCTTACTTTTGCCAGAAGTCTAATAGCCAAATGTTCTGGGAATATTTTGTGCTATAACAGACGGGTTACTTTAACTATCCTGAGTACAGAAAGAATCATGTTTAAACAGACTAAAATCCTCGGTTTAACGATTTTAGCTTCAGTTTTCAGCTTTACGCTCTCCTCAGCTAAAGCGGCTACTGTTCAGTTTAACGCCCAGGGAAATATCACCGGCATTAAAGATCTAGTCGTCAATAATTCTTCCTACAATGTTAATTTTGTTCAGGATACTTTTAGCAATTTATTCGGCAATCCTTCCAATTTAAATCTGCAACCCACCTTTTGGCTAAATGCTCAGGGTGCAGAAGCGGCACGGAATGCCATTGATAATGTCCTAACAACGACTTATCCCGCTTTAATTGCTTTAGGTGAGACGCAAAACACAGGGAATTATGTTATTCCCCAACAATCTGCCTTCTTGGGTTTGAGTGTCATTGATAGCCAAGGCAATTTTACTTATCCTTCTGATTTGTTTGGCGCTGTCCTGGGAAATTATGGATCGTATTATGCAGGTCGTAAATGGCAGGAACACTTGGAGCAGATGTATCAAAACGGAGGAATGTGCGCTTGCAGGATAAGTTACAATATTGATCGCGATATATATGGAATCGCTATTGATGCAACCCGTACCTTTGCGCTTTTTTCTCCTAATCAGGCTCCGGTTTCTGTTACTACAGCAGCAACCATTCCCGAACCTGATAGTCTGATGGGTGTCATCGCAATAGGCTTATCTATTTTCTTTTTCTTTCCCCAAAAATTCAATTTACCGAAGCATCACAAGGTTTAGAAGTGAGCGTTTCCGGCAATACTAACAGCCTCCAAGTGGGGTTAAATCCGCGACTACCGATCGCCCAGATTCAAGGCAGTTTTTTATCCCGTTATCTTGGTAGCGAGGCGATCGTGGCGATAATTTCCTTTTCTGCTGGTTTGATTGTTTCCTTGCTTTCGTGGTTATTCGATAATTTTCCTGCTTCTCCCTAAAAATTACCGTCCCGCTCGCTAAACTGCCAAATTGATAAGATCCTTTGACCTTTCGCCGCCTTATTCACCAAAACTAGGTATAAACACTTTCTTAAGAATTAACCTATGTCACAATAGATGAGGATAAACCAAATAGTGTGAAATTGTAAACTAGGTATTACTGAATGGAACCGCTTTATCAGTACGCGTGGCTAGTTCCCGTCCTGCCTTTGGTAGGCGCTACCCTAGTCGGCGCGGGCTTAATTTCCTTTAATGAAGCCACCAATCGTCTGCGACAGGTAAATGCTGTATTGATCATTTCTACCCTCGGCGCATCGATGGTGCTTTCTTTTGCGCTGCTGTGGAGTCAAATCAATGGACACGCTCCCTACAACCAAATGATCGATTGGGCATCGGCGGGTAACTTTCACCTGAAAATGGGTTATACGATCGATCACCTCAGCGCTTTAATGTCGGTTATCGTCACCACCGTGGCCTTTTTGGTGATGATTTATACCGATGGTTACATGGCCCACGACCCCGGTTATGTGCGTTTTTACGCCTATCTGAGCATTTTTAGCAGTTCTATGCTCGGTTTGGTCATCAGTCCCAACCTCGTCCAGATCTACGTTTTCTGGGAATTGGTGGGGATGTGTTCCTATCTGCTGGTAGGTTTCTGGTTCACTCGTCCGGCGGCCGCCGAGGCCTGTCAAAAAGCCTTTGTTACCAACCGCGTCGGCGATTTTGGCTTATTACTAGGAATGCTGGGGCTTTTCTGGGCCACCGGTAGCTTCGAGTTTGATATCATGGGTGAACGTCTAGAGGAATTAGTTTCTTCTGGAGCCATTGCCGGCAGTTTAGCGGCATTATTCGCCGTTTTAGTCTTCCTTGGACCCGTGGCCAAATCAGCCCAGTTTCCCCTTCATGTCTGGCTACCGGATGCCATGGAAGGTCCGACCCCGATTTCGGCCCTGATTCACGCCGCCACCATGGTGGCCGCTGGAGTTTTCCTGATTGCTCGGATGTATCCCGTTTTTGAGCCAATTCCCACGGCGATGACGGTAATTGCTTGGACGGGGGCTTTTACCGCCTTTCTAGGGGCAAGTATCGCCCTCACCCAGAATGATATCAAAAAGGGTTTAGCCTATTCCACCATCTCCCAATTGGGTTACATGGTTATGGCTATGGGTATCGGTGCTTATAGTGCGGGGTTATTCCACCTGATGACCCACGCTTATTTTAAAGCGATGTTGTTCCTCGGTTCCGGTTCGGTCATCCACGGTATGGAGGATGTGGTCGGTCATGAGCCGGTTTTAGCGCAAGATATGCGGATGATGGGCGGTTTACGCAAGTATATGCCCATTACTGCCCTAACTTTCCTGGTGGGAACTCTGGCCATCTGTGGGATTCCTCCTTTCGCTGGTTTCTGGTCGAAGGATGAAATTCTCGGTTTAGCTTTTGAGGCGAACCCAGCTTTATGGTTAATCGGTTGGGGGACTGCGGGTTTAACAGCTTTTTATATGTTCCGGATGTACTTTAACACCTTTGAAGGGGAGTTTAGAGGTACTAATAAGGAGATTAAACGCCGACTGTTAGCCAACGCGGGCGCGATTCCGGCTTTTGGACCGGGGGCAATGAATGTTAAGCAATTGGACTCGGAAGCACAGGAAGAAGACAACCACGGCCATCATGCCCATGAACCCCACGAATCGCCAATTACGATGACTTTACCTCTCATGATTTTAGCGGTTCCCTCTTTGTTAATCGGTTTGGTGGGTAAACCTTGGCAGAATTTCTTCGAGGGTTTTATTCATGTTCCTAACGAAGTGGTGGAAGAAGTTCATGCTTTTGATTGGACAGAGTTTCTGATTATGGCGGGTAATTCGGTGGGGATTGCTTTAATCGGGATTACTGTCGCTTCTTTGATGTATCTCCAGAAGAAAATTGACCCCGCAACTATTGCGGAAAAATTCCCCGTTTTGTATCGTTTTTCCCTGAACAAATGGTACATTGATAATCTGTATGATCGAGTTTTTGTCCAGGGTTGTCGTCGTCTCGCACGGCAAATTATGGAAGTGGATTATCGCGTTATCGATGGGGCAGTGAATTTAACTGGTTTAGCTACTCTTGTCAGTGGTGAAGGTCTGAAATACCTCGAAAATGGTCGCGCCCAATTCTACGCTTTAATTGTCTTTGCCGCAGTTTTGGGTTTAGTAATTGTCTATAGTCTGGTGTAGATTTTTAATCGGTTGACTAAAGATTTTTGGGGGCGCAAAGCCCCTTTTTTCAGCTTTAATTCCCCCTTTTTAAGGGGAATTTAGGGGGAGCAAACTTTTTCAGCCAACCCTATTTAAACCGCTTATAGCGGTTTAAATAGCTGTGTGGGACAGTTAAACCTTTGCTGATTAAGCTTTTCAACATCGATAATGTACCTCTTGCGAACAGGAAACGCTATATACTAAATCCGTTGAGTATAGGCTACTTAGGGTTTGCGGCAAAAAGTACGGGCGAAGCATTCGGTTAGAAAATCTACGGTTTCACCGATAGG
>NZ_JADBTF010000219.1:0-18213 GCF_020246295.1 Microcystis sp. M090S1
AAATAGGCTTTTCGAGGGTAATTCTTGTTTTAATTCTCCATGTACGCAGTCTTTAAAAGCCTCTATTTCGTTCCAAGACACGATTAAGAGTGGCTTTTAGGCTAAGTATAATTACTCATCGCGTAAGTGAGATGCTCCCGGATAAAGTAAGTTTCCCGTTTCTTTTCTTAATTCCCTAATTTCAGTTTTTAACAATTCTCTGACTTCCTGCTCCGCTGATTCTCTGCTATAACCGAATATAAATTTAAGATTAGTGTCACAATCGCAAACGGGATAAATTTTCTCTTGAATACACTGAAATCCATAAATTTCAATATCTTTTAAAATTAATTGTTCTAAACACCATATTTTACCTTGAAGGTAGTCAGTAATCTGATTAGTTTCAGGAACATTTAAATTTTTCAAGCAGCGTTTATCTCCCGTGAGTAAATAGCTTAAATTATTTTGTTTATTCAAGTAGCTAACATAACTGATGAGAATAGCCTCACCTATATCTATTCCTTCGATTTTCTGTAATTGAATAAAATCCTCTTGATTGATATTATTGATTGATATTTTATCGCAGGTTTCAACCACAGATAAAGCGTATTCTAGGTTATATTTATTAGGGTTTATCTTCCTTTTTTGTTGCGGTTCCCTTTTAAATTTATATTGAAATGTCTCAAGAATTTTAACTTGATTAATTTCAACTCCAAAGGTATTGAGGGTTTTCTCAAATAAGCCATAGGTGGACAATTTTAGGATAATGTCATTATCCAAACAATAAACAGAACCTATCAAGGTTAAACTCCTAACACCTTTTCTAGATACTCGTAGGTTTCGTCATCAAATTTATCCCAGTCTAACTGATTGGCCAAATATTCATTAATAATCTTATTGCCATTTGGGTTGGGTTCTAATAATTTTAAAGTAGCCATGGCTAAAGCAAAGTAGTCCCTGTTATGCCATCCATAGTTCAGAATAATTGCACCTATATCAATATCCGGATGATGAGAGATAAAATGTTCTTGAACATATTTACTGAATTTTTCAGTATTTGGGAATTTCCCATCACCAAGGCAGTTATCACAATCACCTAAGAGTAATTCAGTGGCAAATTGATTAGCTTCCCTTTCTTCGCTATCATTATCAAATTTAATGTCTTCATCAACTAATACCCCATCTTTTAGATGTGCTAATGCTAAATGTCCTAATTCGTGCGCTAAGTCAAAAGCTAGTCTTGCAGACTGTTGATGTTTTGAACTAAGAATAATTACAGGACAAGTGGAATGCCATTGAATTAATCCAGCAAATTTATTAGTTTTGTTAGGAAAATGATCAAAGTATCCTACCGCTATTCCCTGAGGCCAACAATAGTCTAAAAGAGAGGTCAAGTCAACCTTTGGCCGGTGACTTAAGATGTCTTTCCTGATGGTTTTAGCATCCTTAGGTAAAGGGGTATAATTAACTTCAACCCCCAAGGAAATTAACTCAGCAAAACGACTCGCTAAAGCTTGCGCTAGATAGGGATGTTGGTTATTTTGGCTATTGTGCTGTTTAAATTTAGCATGGGGAGGTCGATTAAATTTGACCTTTTCTTGAGGGGTTAATAAGGATGAGAGGTCAAGATTGAGGTTTTTGGCGATATAACCTGCCCCTTCTAGGACTGCAACGGGTTTATCATTGAGTTCATCATCCCACCAACTGGGCAAGCCATTTTTTCGGACATAATTTTTTTTAAGTCCGATTTTTGAGAGTTTCCCATAGAGGGCTGCCATGGTAAGGCTTTCTGTCATGGTTTCACCCTCCTTTGTCGGCAATACTAAGTTTTTTAAGGTTTTAGGGAATCAAAGTAGATCAGCATATTCTTATCTCTAAGATACCATCTCTAACTTAATTTTTGCCCACTGGCAAGAGTCCCTTTTCAGCGATAAATGACTCTCTACTCCCAACGAGAGTGATACAATTGTTAACACCACAGACCAAGAGCCAATCGAAGCGAGAGAATAAAAACTGCTATGTTAAAAGCCCTACTCGGAGATCCCAACGCCCGCAAAATTAAAAAATTTCAGCCCCTCGTCACCGAAATCAACCTGCTGGAAGAAGATATTAAAAACCTGTCCGATGAGGAATTAAGGAGCAAAACCAGCGAATTTAAGGAAAGATTGGACAAAGCCAGAAATTATGAGCAAAGAGAGGATATTCTCGATGAAATCCTCCCCGAAGCTTTCGCCATTGTCCGGGAAGCGGGAATCCGAGTCTTAGGGATGCGTCACTTTGACGTGCAGTTATTGGGGGGAATGGTACTGCACAAAGGACAAATCGCCGAGATGAAAACTGGGGAAGGAAAAACCCTAGTTGCCACACTCCCCGCTTATTTGAATGGATTGACCGGAAAAGGGGTTCACGTCGTCACCGTCAACGATTATCTCGCCCGTCGTGACGCGGAGTGGATGGGGCAGGTACACCGCTTTTTAGGGTTAAGTGTGGGACTAATTCAAGCCGGCATGAGTCCAGAAGAAAGAAAGAAAAATTATGCCTGTGACATCACCTACACCACTAACAGCGAACTCGGCTTCGATTATCTGCGCGATAACATGGCTACAGTGATGGGGGAAGTTGTCCAAAGACCTTTTAACTACTGCGTTATCGACGAGGTGGACTCCATTCTTATTGATGAGGCCAGAACTCCATTAATTATATCAGGACAGATCGATCGACCCACAGAAAAATATATTCTCGCCGCCGAAATCGCCAAGCAATTAGTGCGCCAAGAAGTAGAAGACGGACCGGGAGACTACGAAGTTAACGAAAAAGACCGTAACGTTTTAATGACCGATGAAGGCTTTAAAAGAGCGGAAGAACTATTAGAAGTCACCGATTTATACGACCAAGAAAATCCCTGGGCGCACTATATTTCTAACGCTATTCGTGCCAAAGAACTCCAGAAAAAAGACGTTAACTATATCGTCCGCAGTGGTGAAATTGTTATCGTTGATGAGTTCACGGGACGGGTATTACCGGGCCGACGTTGGGGTGATGGTTTACATCAGGCAGTGGAGGCTAAGGAAGGGGTAGAAATTCAACAGGAAACCCAAACCTTAGCCACGATTACCTATCAAAACTTTTTCCTACTCTATCCGAAATTATCCGGCATGACCGGGACGGCCAAAACCGAAGAAACGGAACTAGAAAAAGTCTATAACCTGCAAGTAACAATTATTCCCACTAACCGCGTTTCTCGTCGGCAAGATTTAGCCGATGTGGTCTATAAAAATGAACAGGCAAAATGGAACGCCGTCGCCGAAGAATGTCAACAAATGCACGAACAGGGTCGCCCGGTTTTAGTCGGTACTACCAGTGTGGAAAAATCGGAAGTGCTTTCGCTTTTATTACAGGGAAGAAAGATTCCCCATAACTTGCTTAATGCCCGTCCGGAAAACGTGGAAAGGGAATCGGAAATCGTCGCCCAAGCAGGCCGGGCCGGGGCTGTAACCATTGCCACGAACATGGCGGGACGGGGAACCGATATCATCCTCGGTGGTAACTCCGACTATATGGCCCGATTGAAAATTCGCGAGTATTTAATGCCGAAATTAGTTATGCCCGAAGATGACAATTTGGCCTTTAGTTTACCCAGTTTAGGAGAACGCAATCGCCCGCAAGGATTCGCCCCGGGTAAGAAGAAAAAAAACTGGCGCGCCTCGGCGGAAATTTTTCCCACCGAGTTACCGAAAGAGGTAGAAAATGCCCTGAAAGAAGCGGTTAAATTTGCCGTTGATACCCACGGAACTCAAAGTTTACCCGAATTAGAAGTAGAAGAAAAAATCGCCATCGCGGCCGAAAAAGCCCCCACGGATGACCAGGTTATTCAAAAGTTACGGGAAGTCTATAAATTAATTCGCAAAAGTTATGAAGATTACACAGGCAAAGAACACGATGAGGTAGTAGAAAGGGGCGGACTGCACGTTATCGGGACGGAACGCCACGAATCCCGCCGCATTGACAACCAATTGCGAGGCAGGGCGGGCAGACAGGGCGACCCCGGTTCCACACGCTTCTTTTTAAGCCTAGAAGACAATTTATTGCGGATTTTTGGGGGCGACCGCGTGGCGGGTTTAATGGATGCCTTCCGGGTGGAAGAAGATATGCCCATTGAGTCGGGAATGTTAACTCGTTCCTTGGAAGGCGCGCAAAGAAAAGTGGAAACCTTCTATTATGATGCCCGGAAACAGGTGTTTGAATACGACGAGGTGATGAATAATCAACGGCGCGCTATTTATGCCGAACGTCGTCGGGTTTTGGAGGGGATGGACCTAAAAGAACAGGTGCTGCAATACGCCGAAAAAACCATGGATGAAATCGTCATGGCTTATATTAATCCCGAACTGCCGGCGGAAGAATGGGATTTAGAAAAACTGATTAGTAAATCTCAGGAATTCGTCTATCTCTTGGCAGATATTACCGCTAAAGATATCGAGGATATGAGTGTTAATGATATCAAGATGTTCCTACACGAAGAAGTTCGCAAAGCTTACGAAATTAAAGAACGTCAAGTGGATAGTATTCGTCCCGGTTTAATGCGCGATGCCGAACGTTATTTTATCCTGCAACAAATCGATATGTTATGGCGCGAACACCTGCAAGCTATGGAAGCTTTACGCGAGTCGATTGGTTTACGCGGTTACGGTCAAAAAGACCCCCTAATTGAGTATAAACAGGAAGGCTACGAGATGTTTTTAGAAATGATGATTGATATCCGTCGTAACGTGGTTTATTCCCTGTTCCAATTCCAACCGCAAGGACAACCCCAAGCAGTGGCTAGTGAATAGTAAAAATTAAAAGTTGGCTTAAATTGGGGAGAATTGGCTAAGGCCGATTCTCTCATTTTTTTCCCCTGAGAAATCAGTCACCCACAATCCACACTAGGACTAAAATTATCAGTCCAATCACTCCATAGGACAGCAACGACCCCAAAAAATTGAGGATTTGTACGGGAAAATGAATCAAAACTTGGTAAGTAAAATCGGCAGCTGCCAGCAAGGCAGCGAAAAACATAATCACAAGTGTTATCATACTTAATATCTTCTCAATCTGATAGAATAAATGGCTATCCTTTGCGGGAATCGGCAGTGGATAGTCAGAAGTTAGGAGATTATCCCCAAGAAAAAACTCGGAGTCACTCTCCCGATTCTACCGCAATTTGGGGGCATCTCACATTTGCAGAAATACAGACAATGAGGACTGCTCTATGAATATTCGTATTGGTAACGGCTACGATATCCACCGATTGGTAACAGGAAGACCTTTAATTTTAGGAGGAGTAGAAATTGCCCATACTGTCGGTTTATTGGGTCATAGTGATGCCGATGTCTTAACCCACGCTATCATGGATGCCATGCTGGGGGCGCTTAGTTTAGGCGATATCGGTCATTATTTTCCCCCCACAGACCCGCAATGGCAAGGGGCGAATAGTTTAAAATTATTAGAGCAAGTTAATCAATTAATTATCGATAAAGGTTGGCAGATTAATAATATTGATTCGGTAATTGTCGCCGAAAAACCGAAAATGAAATCCCACCTTATTGCGATGCGAACCAAGTTAGCAGAAACTCTCAAGATTAATCCGGAACAGGTGGGAATTAAAGCCACTACTAACGAACAATTGGGACCGGTAGGACGAGAAGAAGGTATCGCAGTTTATGCCGTGGTTTTATTGGTTAAGGAGTAGGTTAAATACGGTGTTTTCCCTGCTATTCTCCCAGCCATTCTTGTCTGGTAATACCCGCTTGATTGAGAATGCGTTTTAACAGTCCTACCCCTATTTCACCTTGATGGGGATTGGGGATAATTATCGTTAAATTATCGCGACGCATTTGAGGGTGTTTACCCCCAGCGTAGGGACCGTCAAACCCAAGTTCTCGTAATCTTTGAACTAGATTAAGCCATGATACGGCGGTTAATTTAGGCATATCTTAAATTGAAGACATGGGTTGAGGAAGGAGATTAAGATCTATTCCTGCTAACACTGGAATCGGCAAACCTAAACACAGACGCAAAGCAATCCAATCGCTTAAAGCTTCGCGCAATTCTTGCCGACAACTTTCTAGATTGGCGTGATTTGCCCAAACTCCCTGAAGGGGTGGAATTTCGCCCCAATAAGTGCCATCTTCTTCGATGATTTCGTATCGAGCTAATGCCATCGCTTGATCAATATAACTGGCTAACATGGTTGTACTATTGGTAAAGCTTACTTACTATATTAAAGTAAATGTTTCCCAGCAGCCAGCTGCATTGGATTCGTCTTCAGATTATGATAAGGTAAGATGGTCAATAACCTGATTTATCTGGAGTGTTAATCTCGTTGGCTCGAAACTATAATGAATACACCACAAAAGATTATCACAAAAGTCTTGAAAGAATACCATCAATCGGCATCTTCAGTAGCTAATTCTCCCCACAATCTGGTTACTGCTAGGAAGCTAACCAATTCCTTCTCAATTTTTGTCTAATCCCTAATTGCTATAATTCTCTCTATGACTGCCATTATCCAACAAATAAAAGAGCGTTTTTCCCAATCCCTAGTTAAATCCTTTGGGGAAAACTTCGCCGCTACCGATCCTCTAATTGTGGCCGCTAGTAACCCCCGTTTTGGCGATTATCAATGTAATATTTCCCTCTCTTTAGCCAAAGAATTAAAACAAAAACCCCGGGAAGTGGCGACAACTTTACTAAAAAATCTAGAGATAGATGATCTCTGTCAAACCCCCGAAATTGCCGGACCCGGTTTTATCAATCTTACCCTTAAACCCAGTTATCTAGAAACCCAATTAAAAGACCTAATTACTGACAACCGTTTAGGAGTTGCCGCTGCTAACCCCAGTCAAAAAATTATTGTCGATTTTTCCAGTCCCAATATTGCCAAAGAAATGCACGTTGGCCACTTGCGATCGACTATAATTGGTGATTGTATTGCTCGGATTTTGGAATTTCGTCACCATCAAGTAATTCGTCTTAATCACGTCGGGGATTGGGGGACTCAATTCGGGATGTTAATCACCTATTTGCAAGAAGCTTATCCTAGTGCTTTAACCCAAGCAGATGCCCTAGATTTAGGGGATTTAGTTAGCTTTTATAAAAAGGCCAAAATTCGTTTTGATGAAGACGAAAACTTTAAAGAAACTGCCCGTCAAGCTGTAGTAAAATTACAGTCGGGTGATCCTCAAAGTCGTCAAGCATGGCAGTTACTTTGTCAACAATCACGACGGGAATTTCAGAAAATCTATGATATTCTCGATATAAAACTGACCGAAAGGGGGGAATCTTTTTATAATCCCTACCTGGAAGCAGTAATCAGAGAATTAGATCAACAGGGATTGCTAACAGAAGACAACGGTGCTTTATGCGTCTTTCTCGATGGTTTTACCAACAAAGAGGGGGATCCTTTGCCCCTAATTGTCAAGAAATCCGACGGCGGTTATAATTACGCCACCACCGATTTAGCGGCAATTTGTTATCGAGTGCGTCAAGATAAAGCCGCAAGAATAATTTATGTCACCGATGCTGGACAAGCTAACCATTTTGCCCAAGTATTTCAGGTGGCTAAAAAAGCGGGATTTTTACCCGATAATGTGGCAGTGGTTCACGTCGCTTTTGGATTAGTTTTAGGGGAAGATGGTAAAAAATTAAAAACTCGTTCCGGGGAGACGGTAAAATTACAAGAATTACTCGATCAAGCGATCGCCTGTTCCCTGGCTGACTTAGAAAAAAGACTGGCAAGCGAGGAAAGAGAAGAAACCGGCGATTTTATCGCTAAGACTGCCGAAACTGTCGGATTAAGTGCCGTTAAATACGCCGATCTCAGCCAAAATCGCCATAGTAACTACGTTTTCAGTTACGACAAAATGCTCAATCTGCAAGGCAACACCGCCCCCTATATGCTGTACGCTTACGCTAGAGTCCAGAGTATCAGTCGCGAAGGTGGTATTAATTTTCAGGATTTAAGTGCCAATTCACCGCTAATTCTCAAGGATGAAAGCGAATTAATTCTGGCTAAACAATTACTGCAACTTCCGGAAGTAATTAGTGCCGTGGAAGAGGATTTATTACCCAATCGTTTATGTGATTATCTTTATGAACTCAGTAAAAAGTATAATCGTTTCTATGAGAATTGTCCCGTTCTGAAAGCGGCAGAACCGATTAAAACCTCTCGTTTAGTTTTGTGTGATTTAACGGCAAGAACCCTAAAATTAGGCTTATCTCTCCTGGGAATCCCCGTTTTGGAAAGAATGTAAATCAGTTATCAGTTATCAGTTCACTAAAAAATTCATAATTCCCACACCCTACACCCTACACCCCACACCCCACCCCTTGGATTGCGTATCTTTGACAAAAGCGGGTGCTATTTTATACCCAGAAAAAGTGTACTATGCTGACGTGAAAAAACCTGAGTTTTTGCTAACCTAGAAATAGCTCTAATCAGAGCCAATATCTTTGGGCGAAGCTTAGAGATTAATCTAGTTAAACTCACTCGTGACGTTATCTTATTGTCGTCTGTTGCCTATTAGCTTTCAGGTGATAACTCGGAGATAGTAATTTAGTACTAATGTTCAAATTTCCTCTCCCTGCTCCCTGCTCGCTCATAAACAGTCTTAACGAGTAGTTTAGATAGTTAATAGCTTACTCCCGCATCCGGGCCGCTGACGCGGTAGGCCACACCTATTATCCCAGGGATGTTATCGTTAAAGCGGTCAAATGTCCGAACGTCCCAGAGGATTTTCGGGAAAGATTGTTCGCCCTGTCGTAATCTCAGATAGAACCTTATGAGTCAATCAATAGAAGGTAAGGCTATGACCGATGCTGATGTATCAGATTATACCACAAATAAAATAATTTTGTCTAATTGGATTGCCCCTTGGTCGAAAGGCAATCGGAAAAACCCGTCACCGCAACCAAAATGGGATTTATGGCAACCCCTGCGGCAACGAATTGATCGCCTAGAGATTAATACACCTGCACTAGCTCATCGGATTTGTCGTCTAATTCCGGCTCAATGTCCCTTTGCGCGGAAAATTACCCTATTTAGCCGGACAATTCTAGAGATTCCGCCCCTTTGCAAGCTAAATCCCCTCTACGAAAACCTGATGATGTTAAGATTTCGCGCTCTTTCTTACCTAGCCGATGAATGTGGAGAGGATATCGGTGCTTACTGCTAAAATGGGAGAGTGTCTTTAATCGCCACACCTATGGCCATCATTGCCCTGAAAGCTTGGTATCTGGACAAATACGAACCTATCCGTGAGGTTGTCAAACGTCCCCACGACTTGCGCTTAAGTCGCAATAGTCTCTTAAAATCGGGTTTAAGAGCCGATTTTCTCGATGATAGTCTGACGATACAGGGTTCTGTCTGGTTCCAACGCTATCTAGAAGGGGAAAGGGTGGAATTTTACCTCGAAGGTAGTGGCGGTTACGTCATCTCGAATATTGACCTGATTTCCCAAGAAATTTACTTTACTAAACAGGACCTCAGCGCTTGGTTGGATCCCGTCATTTATTTTAGCTCCCAAAGCCAATTTAAGGACTCTAGCACCGCTTTAAAAACAGTTTTGACCGAAACCGTCGAAAATCTCAATAAACGCTCCCGTTTGCCCTTAACCATCGAAGAAACGCCCCGAACTGAGGGCAATGTCACCAGATTGAGCGATAGTCAACTACGCAAAATTCGCAAAAGTTTATTATTTATTGCCGATGCTACGGCGATTAGCCAAAAGGAAACGGAATTACTGCCCAGTCCCCTAGTGAGTGTAGAATTAGGTTATGCGATCGCTTGTAAACAGGGCGGACAAATTCTGCTGACCTATCAAAATCGAGCGGAATTAAAGGGTAAACTAGCTTTTGACCTGCCAAGCTACCAAAAATTAATTTTCTCGGACCTTAGCGAATTGCGTCTCACTTTTCCGCCTTTAATGGCAACTTTATTACAAAAATTCAATCTGATTAGTTAAAAAAATGACTAGAAAAGCTGACGAGTACGCCGTACATTTGTTCTTAAGCAGTGGACATCGCGAGGAAGTCCGTTTTTTGACTATCCAAGAATTTCAAAAGTGGTACAGTAGCGAATTAGTTCCGAAAGCCGATTCCCAGGATTTTATCAATGTTCCGATCAGAAATATCCAAGGGGAATATATGGTTTTACGTCCGGCTAGTGTCATTGCTATTCGCGTGGAACCCGTCTTTTTTGGCAGTGTGGAAAGAATATAATTTGCCGTTATCGCTAAAAAAGATAGTTAGATAGGGAGAATTTTAGAGATTATTGATAATCCTCTCAATATCAGCTTGAATTTGATGGCTGACTTTGTCTTGCCAGCGTTCTTTTAATTCCCTTAATCCCACTTCTGCGTATTGACAGATCTTATCTAAAACTTCTTTGCCATCGCTGGGTTGAGGATAGGAATTCTTTTTACAGATAATATAAATTCCTGCGGTTAAAGCTAAAATAACTTCTGGATCGATTTGGCTAATAGTAATTAAATCTTGTCGATTGCTCAGAGTGGTTCCGTAGATACTGAAGTCTTGTTTAATGGCAAAAGCAGCGGCGAATAAATAGGCATCTACCATGCGCTCAAAGGTTTTATTATCTTTTAGTACCTGTAGATAATTTCTGGAAGTTTCCGAGGCATAAATCTTCAAACTGGGATCGATTCTCTGCATTAGTAATTCTCCATCACTTCAATCACGGACGCATCTTCATCGGCAGCCAAACGGTGTATTTTTAAAATATCGGTACTGTGGGGAAGCAGCAGATTTAAAAGTGGATCGGGAAGATCGCGATCCGTGGCTAAAATAATTACTTGGGAGTTTAAATTAGGGAGAGAGTTAATAATATTTTTTTGATGTTCTTCGTCTAAATGTCCAAAAGGTGTATCCATAATTAGGGGAACACAAGTATCGGTTATTTGATTTAAACCGGTGATAAAAGCAAAAGCTAAAGCTTCCTTTTCTCCCGCACTTAAAACATCGGGATTTAATAATTTTCCTGTGATGGTACGGATTCCTAAAGTGTATTCGGGAGTGATTTCTACTCCTCTATATTCCTCCGGTTTGTTGGTTACTTGTAAATAGCGATCGCTGGTTACTTGATTAATCATTTTTTGGGAATTATCGATATGCCATTCGATTAATTCGTTAGTGGCATTTTTTAAACCTCTGGCCATTTTAACCTGATTAGATAACATCCATGTGGTCTGATTTTCACTAGCTAAAATTTCCACTTCTTTGCGTAAATTTTCTAATTGCTTTTCTTTGATTTCGATTTCCTTTTGCAAGCGTTCGATCCTTTCTTGGATCATCTCAACATTTTTACCAGATTCGCCAACTTTTCGCCAAATCTCCCTCACCGAGTCTTGATCTATTCCCGTGGTTTCCTGTTTTAGCTGTCTCATATGTTGATTAATTTCTTCGATTTCTTCTTCTAAACGATCTCTTTGCAAAAGTAATTGACTATAATTGCTAGATTTAGCATTATCTCGCATAATTCCCTGTAAATCAATTCTAATTTGGTCTTTTTCTATTCTGGTGGCGTTATCCACTTCTAAGGACTCTAGTTCGGCAATTTGTTGAAGGATAAAGTCCCGAGAATTTTTATCTAAACAACGACCACATAGACAGCTTTCATCGTCAAGTATTGCTTGTAAAATTGCTGTAGAATTAGTTTTATAAGTGCTTTTTAAGCTAGTAACTTGCAAATCATCGACCATTTCCTGTACAAAGTTAATCAGCAAAGGTATCGAAGCTTTTTTTAACCAAGAATCGATAGACTTTTGCAGGTTATCTAACTGAGTTTGTAAACCGATACGCTTTTTCTCTAAGTTATGAATTTCCTCTAATTTTTCTCGTAAACTTTCAATCTGAGCGGCTTTTTCTTGAGCGTCTTGGTAGATAATTATAGCATCTTTTTCGCTATCTTTGGCATTTTTAAGCTGACCTTTTTTAAGATCAATGTCTTCTTCTAATTCTCGTAATTCTTGCAGCTTATCTCTAAAGGTTTGACTGGTTCCCTTGGCTTTATTTAAACGGTTTTCTAATTCTTGCAAGGCTTTTTCTGTATCATCGCGCATATTTCTTAATTCCGGGATACCCAAAACTTTTTCAATTGCTTCTTTTGCTTCTTTAGTTTGAGTTATCTGGGTATATTGTTCGATTTTTAAGCCATCAAAACAGAAAAAATCTCGAATAGATTTAGGAAGCAATGCTTCGATATATTCCCTAGAGTTACTTCTCATGGTTCCATCTTCATAAAATAATGCTTCCTCTACGCTAGGATAGGAACTGCTACCATTAACTTTTAATTTTGCTGTGCGACTGATAAAGTAATTTTTCTCGTTTTTAATAAAATTTAATTCTACCCGCATTTCTATTGTCGGTGAAGAATCCCCCTCACCTCGATAAAAATAGGTTTTCAGGGTCTCCTTAGATACAATATCTACCCCATAGAGACACCATAAAATCCCTGTCATCAGAGAAGTTTTACCGTGACCATTATTACCGAAGATAATCTGAATTTTTCTGTCGGGATGCAGGTTAAAAGTAATATTTTGACTAGGGTAACATTTCCAATTAGTTAAGCGAATTTGTTTCAGTCTCAAAGTCATAAGAACTCTTGTAAAAATCAAAAATTTTGTGGTTGGTCAGGAGTCAGTAGCCAGTGGTCAGTAATCAGGAGAATTAAGAATGAATAATAATCAATTAAATGGTTTATTTATAGATTTTATGCAACTTAATATTTATTTTTGTCGTTTTTAAACTAAGTGGGTGGGTGGAATTAAATATAAGATGAATGTAGTTTGGGTTGAAGCATGAAACCCAACGTCCGCTCATGTTACGCTACCGCTAACCCATCCTACAAATAATTGTGCCTCCCTACTTACAAAAAATAAATTATGCAAGAGATCTATAAAATTTATGATTGTGAGGAGTCGGTATATTTTTCGATAAGTTTGACAATTTTAGGTGATAGCTGCCGATTTTTTAGAGTAATTTTTTCTACTTCTAAAGCCATGGCTTCCTTGAGCAGTTGGGGAGGTATCTCATATTTTTGTGCTAGTTCTTTAATTTTAGCAGTTATGTCCATGGATTTTCTGGGGGTTAGGGGTTAGGGAGTGGAGATTGTCAAGTCTTAATTCTTATTTGCCAAGAGATACCTTGATGAGGATAAATTTTATAACATATCTGAGTAGGTAAGGCCATAGTAAGTTATAGCCTTTGTCATAAACATGAAGTATAACCTAATTTGGGATTGACGACTGACTACCGAAAAGGAAAACTTCGTACTTCACCATTAAGATAACTGCTATAAGCTGATCTACTCTCAACCTTATACAAAAACACCATAAAAGCTAAAATAGATAGCTGACAGTGATTCTGAACACAATAGCAATATAGAATAAACCGCCTTGTATTATCGTCTTCTTCTCGATTTTAATACCCTAGAAAACGGGTTAATTGCCTTAACACCCGAACAAAGTCATTATCTTAAAAAAGTTGTTCGTTTAAAATCCCATAACCGTTTTATTGCCCTAAATGGACAAGGACAAGCGTGGTTAGCAGAAATAATTGATAATTCGGCCCATCTTTTAGAAGCGATAAACGAAACCACCGAACTACCAGTACAAGTGAATTTAATGGTAGCAATTCCCAAAAATGGCTTTGATGATATCGTTCGCGCTGCCACCGAATTAGGAGTTTATCGAATTATCCCGCTGCTGACAGAACGCGGTTTAGTTAATCCTAGTCCTCAAAAAATTGACCGTTGGCGAAAAATTGCCCGGGAAGCTGTAGAACAATCAGAAAGACAGATTATTCCTATTATCGAAGAACCACAACCATTTTTAGCCATCCTTAAGCGGGGAGTTAGCCCAGGGACAACTTGTTATATTGGTGTTACCCGTAGAACAGTGGACCCGCTACTTTCTCAATTGCAAACATCAACCGAGATAACCATTGCCATCGGACCGGAAGGGGGATGGACGGAGGCAGAAATAGAACAAGCGATCGCTGCTGATTTTCTACCTGTATCACTGGGAAAACGGATTTTGAGAACAATTACCGCTCCCTTAGTGGCTCTCGCTATCATTAACGCCTATTTAGACAGCTAATCGACCGGAGTTTCTATGTTCAAAGAAATTGCTGAAGCGCTCGACCGTCAAGACTATCAAACTGCCGCCCGTCTTGTCAACGACTTCCAGACCCTAGAAAACGATAACCCTTGGCTGAAATTCTACCAAGCGCGTTTAAACGAAATCACGGGAGAAATTGGACTAGCAGGGCAAGAATACCGAAAAATGTTGCGATTAACCGCTAATCCTCAACTTATCGCCCAAATTCGTCAAGTAATCGCCCGCTTAGAAGCGATTGAACAGGTGGAAGTTGAACAGCAACAACAACAGCGACAGGCTGCCCTCGAAAAAGCCAAAACCAACCCTAGTAATCGAGAAATGGGGCTTTTAATTCTTGAACCGGTGGCTAACGCAGAAAAACAGCCCTTAGCTCTAAAATTTGCCCAAATATTTAAAATAGATGCCTATAGCGCCCGCTTACACATCCCTAGTCGTTCGTGGCGCTTGTATCGAGTCGGGGCGATGGCCGAATTAGCAGTATATGTTCACGACTTGCGAAAAGAAGGAATTCCCTGTTTTTGCCAGCCAATTAAAGCGATTAACCAGCCTAGGGTCTATTTAGCTCGATATTTCCGGGCTATCCAACCAGAAGCCACCCTAGTCTATCAATCTTCCCACGACCTAACCGCAAGTATAACTTTTGATTGGTCAGAAGTTACCGCCGTGGTAGAGGGAATCTTGCCGATTTTTGGGGAATGTGTCGATAGGGATGCGCGCCGCCATCAAGTGAGAAAAATTAGTATTCTTGATTATGCCCAGATTATTGATCTACATTTGAAAAAACAGGATTTAATTATCCGTATTTGCGATCGCCATTACCACTTTCAAGCGGGGATTACTTTTTCCGACCACCAACAAAGTCGGGAAAGACAGACCAGCAATCGAGATAACTGGAATCATTTCGCTTCTTACCTAAAACAACAACTAGCAGCAGTTCCCCTGTGGTCAGATTTTCCAGCTTTTGCCGAAACCACCGCCGATTTTTACGAATTACTGCCTATGGTCAATCCCCATTTGGACTTATTACGCATTGAAGACACCTACTGGGACACCGCCTTTCAACTCTATAGCGCCCTTATCTTCCTCGAAAAAACTCCCCCTACCGCAACTTTATGACCCCTAGTAGCCCTTCTAACCCCTCTTTCGACTGGTTTAACCCCTCGCCCCAGCAAGACAGCGATTTACTGGCACAAATCGGCTTTATCCCCGGTTTCAAAGAATTTCTGACCCTGCGACAGGTTCACGCCTTGGAACACGCCACCGTCTGGGTATTAAGCGAAATGGCTGCCCGTCGTCAATCGCCTTTTGACCATTCCCAAGCGGATAACGAGGCCCTGGGAGGACTCTCCACCGATAGGGGTTTTTATCTCTACGGGCAGGTTAATACAAATGAACTGCAAATTGCGGCCAAACAGGCGCTCCATCGTCTCAAAAATGGCGAGGGGCAATTGGCATTACATCCGCGTTGTGGCACCAATTTATCGGTAACTTTAGCCTTAACCGCCGGCTTAGTCTTAGGAACTCATCTTCTCTTACCCAGAGGTCCGATTTCTCAGTTATTAGGCTTAGGTTTAGCCACCGCCGCCGCTTTTCAAATCGGGCCAGATGTGGGAATGTCGGCCCAAAAATACCTGACTACGGCCATTCCCTTTAACTTAACAATCGTTAACATTGCACCAAAGGCAGACCTATGGGGACGTTCGGGGCATTTTGTCCAAACAGAGTGGCAAGATTTGCAATAAAACTTAAAGTAAAAACCCTTTCGGCAAACTCGCTCTGATTGTAACCTGTTAACTAAACCCTTAAAAAAAAACAACAGCTATGCCTGGAATCGAACGCGGAGCCAAAGTTAGAATCAAACGTAAAGAGTCTTACTGGTACAATGATGTGGGAACCGTAGCCAGTGTTGATAAAAGTGGTATCCTCTATCCCGTTATCGTCCGTTTTGATACTGTTAACTACCACGGTTTTAGTGGTAGCGCCAGTGGACTGAATACCAATAACTTCGCTGAAAGTGAATTGGAACTCGTTAAGGCTGCCCCCGCTAAGAAATAAAGCTGAGTAAAATTCGGCCTATCATCACCGACTGACTGACGGGAATTCTCTCTTGTCGGTCGGTTTTTTTTTATAGCTATCAGCCTTGTATCAGTTATCAGTTATCAGTTATCAGTTATCAGTTATCAGTTATCAGTTATCAGTTATCAGTTATCAGTTCACTGTTTACTGATATTACATTTTGGGCGCACGCGATGCGCCTCTACCATATAAAAACTGACTAATAAATTATCTAAAAGTCGCTTTAACCTTTAGCCCACAAGAGCTAATTAGTTTATAGCAATTACCATAGTTGTGAGGTACAGAGTCTTAGGTTTTGAGGAGTCAGGATTCGGGATTCAGGATTCGGGATTCAGGAGTTAAGATTTTGGTGTACCTCATGAGATTGGGAAACGCTATAATTATCTTAGATAAGTTCTTAAATACTTGACAAAATATATTGAATAATTTATAATATTAAATAACCAAAAAAAATAATGATAATGTGCTATGGACATAATCGGTTTTGAGGTGTTTGAAAAATAGTTTTTCAGTAATCAAATCTGGAATTTATGAGCATTTTAGAACTGATAGAAAAAAGACTAGAAGAAAACTTTGCCCTCCACGAACAATACCTAAACCCCCAGATGGTCAGGGTACTAAAAACGATCGGCTACGATCGCCACTACGTTAAAGCCCAAGGTGCATACCTATTCGACAATCACGGGGAAAAGTATCTGGACTTACTGAGTGGTTTTGGTGTTTTTGCCCTCGGACGCAATCACCCCAAGATCGTGCAAGCTTTACAAGAGGTATTGACGGCAGCATTGCCCAATTTAGTCCAATTGGACGCTTCCATCCTAGCGGGATTGCTGGCCGAACGGTTAGCAGCGATCGCACCAACCGGATTAGAACGAGTTTTCTTTGCTAATTCCGGCACGGAAACCGTCGAGGCCGCCATTAAATTCAGCCGCTACGCCACCGGACGCAGCCAAATTGTTTACTGTCAGGGAGGCTACCACGGGTTAACCATGGGTTCCCTTTCCGCCACCGGCGATCCCCATTATCGCCAGGGATTTGGACCATTTGTCGCCGATTTTGAGGAAATTCCCTTCGGCGATCTGGCTGCACTCGAAAAAGCTCTGATTAACAAAGAAGTAGCGGCTTTTATTACCGAACCGATCCAAGGTCACGGGGTGAGAATTCCCGAACCGAACTATCTCCCCGCGGCGGCTGCCCTTTGTCGTCGTTACGGCACTCTTTTTGTGGCCGATGAAGTGCAGACCGGTTTGGGCCGGACTGGCAAAATTTGGGCAGTGGAACATTGGGGGGTAGAACCGGACATTTTATGTGTTGCCAAAGCTCTTTCGGGCGGTTTTGTGCCAGTGGGAGCGGTTCTCTGTCGTCGCTGGATCTTCGATCGAGTATTCGATCGCATGGATCGTTCTGTGGTGCACGGTAGCACTTTTGGTAAAAATAATCTGGCCATGGCCGCTGGTATTGCCACTTTACAGGTGATTGAGGAGGAAAAATTAGTCGAGCGATCGGCTGTAATCGGTCAACAAATTATCGCAGAACTACAGCCGCTCGTAGATCAGTACGAATGTTTGCAGGAAGTGCGGGGATTGGGTATGATGATGGCCTTGGAATTTGCCGAGCCGAGCAGTTGGTCACTAAAAGCCGCCTGGAAAATGCTAGAAACCGCCAATAAAGGGCTATTTTCCCAGTTAATCGTCGTTCCCCTCTTTACCCGCCATCAAATTCTCTCGCAGGTTTCCGGCCACGGCATGAATATCATCAAGTTTATCTCAAATGTCGGGGTGAAGACCCTCGCTTTTAGCGACGGGATGACACCCCAGCCAATATAAAACAGCGAAGCACGACTAAAATCTTGACAATCTATGCTGTATAGGTTAAGATAAAATAATTTGTTTGAGGTCGATAAACAATGATTGTCTTAGAAATGAAAGCAGTGGTCAAACCAAGTCAGTGTTCTGCCATCGATGAGGCTATTCGTACAGTACAA
>NZ_JADBTF010000022.1:0-9535 GCF_020246295.1 Microcystis sp. M090S1
GGGTAAAATCGAAACGAGTAGGCTTTTTCCATGTCTCACATTCTAGCATATATTTCGTAAATGTGCTAATATTTAACAGTAAAGCCGTCGTAGAACGACGGGGTTTCAGACCCAAATTTTCGATGAAAACTGTTGCCGATACGGACTTGCAAAGGCTAGAAGACTTAATTATCAACGGACAAAAAGCGCTCGAAACTCGTTTCACGGCGATCGAGAATAGTATCGTCGAAATTAAGGCTGATATTGGCGAAATTAAAGCTGATATCAAGGAAATCAAGCAAGATGTTAAATCCCTAGAGATAGGACAGGCAAAATTAACCGAAAGAGTCGAAGGGATGGAAGGCTATTAGCCATCAGCCATCAGCCATCAGCTTTTTTCTCCCTCACCTCCCCACTCCCCCACCCCTAACTATCCACTGATAACTGATAACTGATAGGCTATGGATGAAACTAAAACCGAAATGAATCAAGAAATCGACTCAGAAACCGAAAAAATTGAGCTATCAGCCTCGGTAATAGAGAGATACGCCCAAATCCACCTAAAAAGCGAGGGTGAGAAATTGGTGCTAATTTTGCCCAAAACCGGTGCCGGGGAGACAAGTCAGGATTGGACAGATATCTTGACAGGATTAAAATATTATCTCCGTAATAGCGGCCAAAACTGCCCCGCTAGAACACCAGTACACCTAAGGTCCAACGATCGCCTGATGGATACGCGCCAACTACAAGCGATCGCCACAATTTTAGACAGTGCCGAATTACCCCTGCATACCATCCAAACCCAAAGAAGACAAACCGCAGTAGCAGCGGCAACCATGGGTTACAATGTCGAACAAATGCGCTCGAATCCCACGGTTTTCGGGGACGAGCAACCGCTGCCATCCCTCCTCGCCGAACCTTTGTACTTAAAAACCACCCTGCGATCGGGTGTAGAAATCCGTCACCCGGGTACAGTTATAGTCATGGGCGATGTCAACCCCGGCGGATCGATCATCGCTGATGGCGATATATTAGTTTGGGGGGGTTTACGCGGTGTGGCCCATGCTGGATTCCGCGGCGATCGAGCAGCGGTAATTATGGCTCTGCGAATCGACTTAACTCAACTGAGGATCGCTGAATTAGTGGCACGCACCCCGGCTTTGAATAGCGATCGCATGGAACCAGAAATTGCCTGTATCAGCGAAGGAGGAATCCGCATCATTGGGGCTTATAATTTTTCCAGAACCTACACCTTTAAAGATCAAGTGGGGTGGGTCGAAAAAAGGTGATCAGTGACCAGTAAACAGTGATCAGTAAATAGTGATTCAGTGACCAGTAAAAATAGGGATTAACTGCGTTGAAATGAAAAACTCTATCAAACCAATAACTGATAGCTGATAACTGATAACTGATAACCGGTAACTGATAACTGATAACTGATAACTGATAACTGATATAAATTATGGCTCGTGTAATTGTAGTGACATCGGGAAAGGGAGGAGTTGGTAAAACGACAGTAACGGCGAACTTAGGTTCAGCCTTATCTCAATTAGGCTGTCGAGTCGCCCTTGTCGATGCCGATTTCGGACTGAGAAATCTCGATTTATTGTTAGGATTAGAACAGCGTATCGTTTATACTGCCCTCGATGTGGTGGCGGGAGATTGTAGCCTTGATAAAGCTTTAGTTAAGGATAAAAGACAGGAAAATCTGGTCTTATTACCGGCGGCACAAAACCGCACCAAAGATGCAATTACTGCCGCTCAAATGAAGGATTTAGTCGCCCAATTGTCAAAAAGTTATGACTATGTATTGATTGATTGCCCGGCAGGAATTGAAATGGGTTTTCGCAATGCGATCGCCGCTGCTCAAGAAGCGATCATCGTTACTACTCCGGAAATGTCGGCGGTGAGAGATGCCGATCGCGTGGTGGGATTACTAGAAAGCGAAGATATTAAGAGTATCCGTCTGATTGTCAACCGGCTGCGGCCAGAAATGATCCAACTTAACCAGATGATCAGCGTCGAGGACATTCTCGACCTCTTGGTAATTCCCCTGTTGGGGATTATTCCCGACGATCAAAGAATTATTATTTCCACTAATAAAGGGGAACCATTAGTATTAGAGGAGAAGACCTCTCTCCCCTCCATGGCCTTTAGAAACATTGCCCAGCGTTTACAGGGTCGCGATGTGCCGTTTCTAGATTTAATGGCCGGTCAAGAAGGTTTTCTTGCTCGTCTGCGTCGTCGCTTGTTTGGGCCTTAAACTCTCTCATCTCAACCCCTTAACCTACTATGAATGACCTGATCGATAAACTTCTAGCATGGCGCGGTTCGGGCAAAAGTGGCGACCAAGCTAAAAAACGCTTAAAACTTATTCTGGCCCATGATCGCGCCGATCTTAGTCCCGAACTTCTCAATATGATGCGTCAAGAAATCTTAGAAGTGGTCAGTCGTTATCTTGATATCGACACCGAGGAAACCGAGTTGATCCTAGAAAGTGACCAACGGACTACAGCCCTGATTGCTAATTTTCCGATTCGTCGCATCAAACGCCGTCCTTTAACCGAGAAATTGCCATGAAAACTCAACCGATCGAGCTTTGGCTTAGTCTAGCAGTTAGTCCCTTTCTTTTATCCTACTTAGGACTACGTTCTATTAATAATTGGTTGATAGAAGTCGGGAAAGACAGCGAGGAAATCTTTCGGGGCGATCGCTTGCCGCTGCTCAATATTCCCGATCAGTTACCGGTCAACAGTGACCAATAATCCAAGAAAAAAGTCCTTTTGCCCCCTGAAAAGAGGCAAAAATAGTGAAATTTTTGTTAAAAATAGGAAAAAATGTGATTCTTTGGGATATAATCTCATTTCTGACAAACCCTAAGAACTAATCCCGATCGATCAGTTATCAGTGATCAGTTATCAATGATCAGATTTGAGTTTTCAGTGAATAGTATTAAGTGGCAAGTTCTGAGCTTTCTTTTCACTGATTATTGATTATTGATTATTGATTATTGATTACTGATTACTGATTACTGATTACTGATTACTGATTAAAATTATGAGCGTCCTTGTCCCCTCGACCGAAACCGAACAGGATATTTTCACCACTTCCAACCTGTTTCTGCAGCAAAGACTGAAATTAATCGAAGATTTATGGAAAGAAGTCTTAGTCTCCGAATGTGGTCAAGAATTAGTTGATTTACTGGAATTACTGCGCCATCTCTGTTCTGAGGAAGGACAAGTGACCGATGATAGTCCGGAAGCAATGATCGCCAAAATGATCGAAGACTTGGAACTAGGGGAAGCGATCAAAGTTACCCGCGCTTTTGCCCTCTATTTCCAGTTAATAAATATTATTGAACAACACTACGAACAAAGGGATCAGCAACTACTGCGACGGACGGTGATCGGGGAAGAAAACGAAAGTCCCAAGGCTGACCCACCGCAAAAAAGCCTTTTAGCCACCATTGTCGGGGCCGATTGGCTAGAAAAAACCCTGAACGAGTCCGATCACTCCGGCCCAAAATCGGGACTATTTCACTGGTTATTTCCCTATCTCAAACAGGTTAACGTCCCCCCCCAAGAAATTCAGCGTCTTCTCGATCAGTTAGATATTCGTCTGGTTTTCACGGCCCACCCCACGGAAATTGTCCGTCATACCATTCGCATTAAACAGCGCCGTATCTCAGGCATTCTCGAAAAACTCGACCAAGCAGAAGAAATCTTTCGCAGTATGGGGTTAACTAACTCCAGAGAAGCACAAACAGTCACCAAACAGTTAAAAGAAGAAATTCGTTTTTGGTGGCGAACAGATGAACTACACCAATTTAAACCCACCGTCGTCGATGAAGTGGATTATGCCCTGCACTACTTCGATGAAGTTCTCTTTGATTCCCTACCCCAGTTAACCCTGCGTCTGCAGCAAAGTCTAGAATCCTCCTTTCCCCGTTTACGAGCGCCGAAAAATAACTTCTGTCGCTTCGGTTCTTGGGTCGGGGGAGATCGGGATGGCAATCCCTCCGTTACCCCCGAAGTCACCTGGAAAACCTGCTGTTATCAGCGCAATCTCGTTATTAAAAAATATCTCGATGCTATTCGCGACCTGACCAGTATTTTAAGTGCCTCCCTGCACTGGTGTCACGTCTTGCCGGAGTTGCTGGACTCCCTGGACAGAGATAAACAGCAAATGCCCGAAATCTATAGCCAGTTAGCAATCCGCTACCGTCAGGAACCCTATCGCCTCAAATTGGCCTTTATTCAAAAACGTCTGGAAAATACGCGTGATCGCAATGATCGCCTCAATGACCCGGAAGAACGACAATTATTAACTAAACTCAACGAAACCAACATCTATCGCTCCGGTTCCGAGTTTTTAGCCGAATTACAGCTATTACAGCGCAGTCTCTTGCAAACCGGTCTTTCCTGTCAAGAACTCGATCGAATGATCGCCCAAGTGGAGATTTTTGGCTTTGTCCTGACTCAGTTAGATTTTCGGCAGGAATCCACCCGTCACGCCGAATGTATCGAAGAAATCGCTCAATATCTCGGAGTTTTACCCAAACCCTACGGCCAATTAAGCGAATCAGAAAAAATCGCCTGGTTAGTGGGGGAACTAAAAACCCGTCGGCCCTTAATTCCCCGGGAAATGCCCTTTTCGGAAAGAACCTGCGAAACCATTGAAACCCTGCGAGTTTTAAGAAGTCTGCAAGGGGAATTTGGTCTGGAAATCTGCCAAACCTACATTATCAGCATGACCAACGAGGCCAGCGATGTGCTAGAAGTGCTGTTATTAGCCCAAGAAGCCGGTTTATACGACCCCGCCACTAGCCGCAGTTCCCTCCGCATCGTTCCCCTCTTTGAAACCGTCGATGACCTCAAACACGCCCCCGGCATCATGCAGACTTTGTTTGAATTGCCCCTCTATCGGGCAACCCTAGCCGGCGGTTACGACCATTTAGGGGCTTTAAACGGGGAGGACGTGACCCCGGAACCTGCCATCTTGGAACCGAGTAATTTACAGGAGATTATGGTGGGTTACTCCGATAGTAATAAAGATTCCGGCTTTTTGAGCAGTAATTGGGAAATTCATAAGGCCCAGAAGGCTTTACAAAAAACCGCTAAACAATACGGCTTGGATCTACGTCTTTTTCATGGCCGGGGCGGTTCCGTCGGTCGGGGTGGTGGACCGGCCTACGCCGCTATCCTCGCCCAACCCCGGGGAACGATTAACGGTCGCATTAAAATCACCGAACAAGGCGAGGTTTTAGCCTCGAAATACTCTTTACCAGAATTGGCCTTGTATAACCTCGAAACGGCCGTAACGGCAGTCATACAGGCAAGTTTACTGGGCAGTGGTTTTGATGATCTCGAACCCTGGAATCGCATCATGGAGGAGTTGGCCACCCGTTCACGGCAAACCTATCGCAGTTTGATTTATGAAGAACCGGACTTTTTAGACTTCTTCCTGTCTGTAACTCCCATTCCTGAAATTAGTCTTTTACAGATTAGTTCCCGACCAGCGCGCCGGAAAAGTGGTCAACAGGATTTAAGTACCCTGCGGGCAATTCCCTGGGTATTTAGTTGGACCCAAACCCGTTTTCTTTTACCAGCTTGGTATGGTTTAGGGACAGCTTTACAGATGTTTCTCGATGATTCTCCTAGCAGAAATTTGGAATTGTTACGCCATTTTTATCACAAGTGGCCTTTCTTCCAGATGGTGATTTCTAAGGCAGAAATGACTCTATCGAAGGTGGACCTACAGATGGCCTATCACTACGTCAGTGAACTTTCTAAACAGGAAGATCGAGAACGTTTTCAACGTCTGTTTGAAAGGATTAAAGAGGAATATAATCGCACCAGCGAGATTGTTCTCCAGATCACCGGCGAGAAACATTTATTAGATAATGATCCGAGTTTACAGCGCTCGGTCCAGTTACGCAACGGTTCGATCGTTCCCCTCGGTTTCCTACAGGTGTCTCTCCTCAAGCGTTTACGTCAATACAATAGTCAAGCTCAATCCGGTGTGATTCATTTCCGCTATTCTAAAGAGGAGTTGTTAAGGGGCGCTTTAATGACGATTAATGGTATTGCCGCAGGGATGAGAAATACCGGTTGATTACAGGCAATTAATGGTAATTTTCGGGGGGGTTATCTTGAAGGTAATCCACCCTCTTTTTTGGATTTGTCAACTTTTTGTAGAACTTCTACTAAGTTGTTATTTTTAAAGGGAAAATCACCGCTAAAATTGGGCATTACTTCCGATTTTATCACTCAATCCAAGCTTTTGGGGGGTTCTACCGAAACCCGAAGTATTTGGCATGGATAACTGTAATTTTTTCTTGCTTTTAACTGGCAACTTCTCTTAAATTAGCTAAGATTACTATTACTTATTGACTAAAAATGAATATTTTACCGCTAACAGTTGACAATTGACGCTCGATCCCGAAGAGAAGCAATTAAGCTCACTGGTGTGTCGGAAGATTAGAGATTGTGCCAAAATGGAGAAAGTGACCCAATGATTACAGGTAAATTGTTAAAGAAAGGATCGAGTAACCGTGACTGATACGAACTTAGATATACTATCCTTGACCGATCCAGCGATCGCAGGGATTCTGCAAAAAGAACTGCAACGTCAAAGAGATCACCTAGAATTAATCGCTAGTGAAAACTTTACCTCGGCTGCCGTCATGGCCGCCCAGGGTTCGGTTTTAACCAACAAATACGCGGAAGGACTGCCCAAAAAACGCTACTATGGCGGTTGCGAATACATTGACGAAGCGGAACAATTAGCGATCGATCGGGTTAAACGACTATTTGGGGCAAACCACGCTAACGTACAACCCCACTCCGGTGCCCAAGCTAATTTCGCCGTTTTCCTGACCCTCTTGCAGCCCGGCGATACGATTATGGGTATGGATCTCTCCCACGGTGGTCATCTTACCCACGGTTCCCCCGTTAACGTTTCCGGAAAATGGTTCCGAGTAGTACAGTACGGAGTAAGTCCCGAAAGCGAACGCCTTGACTACGATCTCATCCTTGACATCGCCCGCAAGGAAAAACCCAAACTAATTATCTGCGGTTATTCTGCCTACTCGCGCCGGATTGATTTCGAGAAATTCCGCGCCATCGCTGACGAAGTGGGGGCCTACCTGATGGCAGATATCGCCCATATTGCCGGTTTAGTGGCCACCGGTCATCATCCTAACCCCCTACCCCACTGTGATGTGGTAACTACCACCACTCACAAAACCCTGCGCGGTCCTAGGGGGGGGTTAATTATGACCAAAGACGAGGAATTAGGCAAAAAATTCGATAAATCCGTCTTCCCCGGTACCCAAGGCGGTCCCCTAGAACACGTGATCGCGGCGAAAGCGGTGGCTTTTGGGGAGGCCCTGAAACCGGAGTTTAAAATCTATTCAGGACAAGTAATCGCTAATGCCCAAGCTTTGGCAGGTCAGTTGAAAGCTAGAGGGATTAAAATTGTCACCGATGGTACGGATAATCACTTGATGTTACTCGATTTAAGATCCGTGGGCATGACCGGGAAAGAAGCCGATCGCTTGGTGAGTACTATCAATATTACCGCTAATAAAAACACTGTTCCCTTCGATCCCGAGTCTCCCTTTGTCACCAGTGGTCTGCGCTTGGGTTCCCCGGCTATGACCACCAGAGGACTAGGAGAAACGGAATTTATCGAGATTGGCAACATTATCGCCGATATTCTCCTTAATCCAGGTGATGAAGCCCTGAGAACTACTTGCCGTCAACGGGTAGCGAAACTCTGTGAAAGCTTCCCCCTCTATCCCCATCTCCATATTTCCGTCCCCGCCTTGGCCTAAAACGAGAGATAATAAAAACTCATAATTGGCGATTGCCTGTCAGTTGCCAATTGTGAATTAAATCGCCCCCCAATTCCCATGTCTGGAGATTTATACTATCTAATTGCTTTTCTGATCGCCCATACCGTGGTACTTTGGAGTACCCCCCTAGTCAGAACCGTCGGACTGAAAAGCGGTTACGTCGATAAACCCAACGAAAGGAAGGTCCATGAAAAGCCCATGGTTCGACTGGGGGGAGTTTCGATTTTTGTCGGCGCGTTAACTGCCCTCCTGATCGTTTGGTGGTTGGGAGGGTTTGCCGGTTTAAACAGCGATCGAGAATGGGAAGTGTGGGGCGTAACCCTAGGCGGTTTGGGCTTTTTCCTCATCGGTCTAGCGGATGATCTTTTTAATCTTTCCCCCCTCAATCGTCTGGTAATGCAGTTTAGCGTCGCTTTTCTAGCTTGGCAAGCCGGGGTAAGGATCGATTTTCTCTCTATTCCCTTCGGCGATTTATTACAAATTCATTGGCTAAGTTTACCGATTACTCTCCTCTGGTTAGTGGGGATGGCTAACGCGATTAATTGGATTGACGGTTTAGATGGATTAGCGGCGGGGGTTTCGGGTATATCTGCCGTGGTTATTTTAATTGTAACTTTGGTGATGGGACAACCGGCCGCCGCTATTATCGCCGCCGCTTTAGCGGGTGGGGCCTTGGGTTTTCTGCGTTACAATTTTAACCCCGCTCAAATTTTTATGGGGGATGGTGGGGCCTATTTTATGGGTTTTACCCTCGCGGGTGTGGCGGTGATTGGATTGGCGAAAACTACTGCTGTGACTACCGTTGCCGTTACCGCCGTCCTATTGCCCTATCTCATCCTCGCGGTTCCTCTCCTCGATATGTCCACGGTGATTATTTCCCGTCTCAAACGCGGAAAATCCCCTTTTGTGGCTGATAAACGTCATTTACACCACCGTTTACTGAAAGCAGGTATCTCTCACCGTCTGACAGTATTATTTATCTACGCCCTAACTCTCTGGGTGGGCAGTTTAGCCCTCGGTTTCTCCAATGTTCCCAGTGGTTGGGGTTTTGCCTTTGGTGCAACTCTCCTCCTCGGTTACGTCGGTTGGCAAGTCTGGCGCAATCGTGGCAGTGAACCGTAAGCCATCTTAAACTAGAAAAAAGATTAATAATTAAGATAGCGGCAGGATAACTCTGGGAGTTTAGCAAATGTCTAACGAAACCGTAATTTATTCCCTTGAAACGGTCCTCAAGGAAATCAAAGACAGCATCAAGGAAGTCAACCACAAAGCTGATAGAATCGAGCAACGTCTGACAAAATTAGAAATCGGACAGGCAGAACTTAAAGGAGAAATTAAAGCTTTAGATGAGCGACTAAGCACAAAAATTGACGGATTGACCGCTAGAGTTGCCTATCAAGAGTTTACTAATCGAGGCATTTTGATCGCCCTTGTTGTTGCTATTTTAGGAGGAGCAGCTAAACTTTTTGGATTTATTGGCAACCCCTAGAAGTTGCCCTTAGCATCATAAATTTTTCCTATCTTATTTGGCTCTTCGGTAATTGTTATGCAATGGACGGGGGTTATAAGGGATGGAACCCTTATATAGAAAGGCATTTAGCGATTTTTGTCAATTGTTTTTTATCTAGAGCGAACTAATCAATTAAGTCTCTTGCCAGATAAGGATTTAGTCGATTTATGCCCCCCTATCGAACCATA